>JAAXHR010000016.1 GCA_012270805.1 Dehalococcoidia bacterium | reverse complement strand
ATCATCTCCTCGTACCAGTAGTAGTTGAGGTCTTGGATGCCTCTGCCGAGTTCGTAGGCTTCGGTGCGGGAGTACCAGTGGTTGGCATCGAGCATCAGGGGGATGTCGGGGCCGACGGCTTCTCGGACGGCGGCGCAGGCTGCGATGTCCATCTTTACGGAGGGGGCGAAGGAGACGGGCGGCATCCAGGTGTGAAGCTTGATGGCGGGGTATCCGCGTTGGATAAGCCACTCGGCGAAACGTCCGTAGTCTTCGGGTGTGGCGAGACCGTTCTCGATCTCGTCGCCGCACATTGTGGAGCCGTATGCGGGGACTTTATCGCGCATACCACCGAGGATCTTCCATACGGGCATGTCGATCTTGCGACCGAACCAGTCCCAAAGCGCGAGTTCGGCGAGTCCGAGGGAGCGGTCGTTGAACGCGCCGCCGCTGCCACGTTGCCATCGCGCCATAGCCTGCCAGAGACGCTCGCGGTCGGTGGCATCCTGTCCCATAAGGACTTTACGGATGAAGTTGTCCATCATCACTGGACGAAGCGCGTCGGGCGATCCGAAGGTAAATCCGCTGGTACCGTCCTCGGTGGTGATGGTCAGGAGCGCGGTCTGCGCTTCATGGGGATCACCGGGGTGAGTGTGCCCGTCGGTGTCTTGGACGGTGTTGGAGGTGTAAGTAAAGGTGGTTACCTTGATGTCAGTGATGATCATGGTGGGGTTGGCTTTCTTTGGGGTCGTGGTGCACTAGTGATGTTAGACGTTTTCGAACTGGGATAAGTGTGAACAATGTTGTCCGCAATCTAATTCAAGCGAGTCGTTCAAGCGATTGTTTAGGTGTCATTGCCGGGATCGGTGAATGTTCGTAATCCCGGATGTTTCGCGTGACGATGTATTCAGCGTTGCAGTATCGGGCTGCGGCGACTTGCAATGCGTCTTCGAAGTCTGCCATTGGTAGTTGGATTGCATACCGAACGGCATCGGTGTCGGTCGTGGCGACGTGAACGAAATCGGTCAGTTCACGAATGAATTCTCGGGTCGTGATGTCGCCGTGATTCGGTCTGACTATGTAGTAAAGGTTTGAGATGGTATGCCAAGCGATAGAAGCGAGTTCGACACCGCTTTCGATCTGTTCTAGGAGTTTGAAGCCTAGTTCGGCATGAGGTTGGCGGTCAAGTGCTACGTCGATGATTACGTCGGTATCGAGAAGGATCATTCGAGATATTTTTTTGCTAGAGCGTCGTAACGCGGGTCTTCGCGTTCCGCTGGACGAAATCTACCTCTCCATCGTGCAGCGAACGTCTGCGACCTTTGTTCAGTAGCTTCCCTTAGAGAGCTTTCGACGAGGGATGAGAGCGACATGCCGCGTGAACGCGCGTACCGTTTGGCGACAGGTATCAGTTCTTCGTCAACAGTGAGTGTGAGTTTCCTTTTCATTGCATCACTTGATTGCATCACTTGGGCCATGTTATCCGTATACGTGTTCATTATATATGTATACGTAACATAGTGCTGGAGTGGCGCTAGTTGTCAAGCGTCCAGTTCTTTCCGTGCGGATTTTTTAAGTTCGTAGAGTCGGTTCAGGGCTTCTATGGGGGTTAGGTTGTCGGTGTCGATCTGGGAGATGGTTTGGAGAAGTTCGCTGTTGTTGGGCGTGTTGAAGAGGTCTAGTTGGAGGTGGTCGGGTTTCGTTGCGGGTATAGGGGCGTTGTTGGCATGGGCTTCCAGTTCGGTTAGGAGTTCGCGGGCGCGTTCGACTACGGGGGACGGCATTCCGGCTAGTTGTGCGACGTGGATGCCGTAGGATCGGTCAGCACCGCCCTGCACTATTCGGTAGAGGAATTGGATGGAGTCGCCTTCTTCGGCTACTGCTACTCGGAGGTTGCGGGCGCGTGGGAGGGTGTCGCCTAGCGCAGTCATTTCGTGGTAGTGGGTTGCGAAGAGGGTTTTGCAGCCTAGTGCTGGGTTGTTGTGGATGAATTCGGCTACGGAGCGGGCGATGGCTAGTCCGTCGTAGGTGGAGGTGCCGCGTCCGATCTCATCGAGTATGGCCAGGGAGCGGGATGTGGCTTGGTTGAGGACCCCGGCGGTCTCGACCATTTCGATCATGAAGGTGGAGCGTCCGCCAGCGATATCGTCGGAGATGCCGATGCGGGTGAAGATGCGGTCGACGATGCCTATGCGTGCGGATTTTGCGGGGACGAAGCTGCCGATCTGGGCGAGGATGACGAGAATGGCTGCCTGTCGGATGTACGTGGACTTCCCCGACATGTTTGGTCCAGTGATAATGAGAAGCTGGTTTTCGGAGTTGGACGCGTCGATGTCGTTGGGGACGAAGCGTCCGTATCCGAGGACGTTTTCGACTACCGGGTGTCGTCCGTCTTCGATCTTGAGAAGATCGCCATTGTCAAGGAAGGGTAGAGTCCAGTCGTTTTCGGCGGCTATTCTGGCGAGAGACAAGCACACGTCGATGTTGGCGATGGCTTGAGCGGTGCGCATGATCGCCGCGGCGTGTTCGACGACCTGCTGGCACACGCGGCGGTAGATGGACTGCTCGAGTTCGGATATCTGGTCGGCAGCGCGGAGGACTTGGTTTTCCAGCTCCTTCAATTCGGGGGTGATGAAGCGTTCAGCGTTTACGAGGGTTTGTTTTCGCTCAAAATCTGGTGGGACTTTGGCGAGGTGTGAGCGGGAGACCTCGATGTAGTAACCGAATACTCGGTTGTGGCTGACTCGCAGGTTTGGGATATCGTAGTCTCGGCGTGCTTTGGATTCAATGGCAGCGATGCTGGCGCGGGCACGGGATGCGGTTGAGCGGAGTTTGTCGAGATCGTGATCGAAGTCGGGTTTTATCATGCCGCCGTCGGAGGATCGGAACGGCGGGTCTTCGACGATGGCGCGGTCGATGAGCTCGCGAACTTCGTCATGTGATGAGACGCCATCGAATAAGGAGGATATGGGAGTCCCAGTTTCGATGTCGGTGGTTAGCTCACCGAGTACGGGTGCTTTGTCGAGGCCCCGGAATAGTTGTCGGAGTTCTCTAGGTTCGGATTGTCCTAGTGTGAGGCGGTTGACCAGGCGGGCAAGGTCGGAGATTCCGGTTAGGTGTTGGTCCAGTGATGATCGAAAAGTGGAGTCGTTGTAGAGGCGATTGATCGCCAGTTGACGAGAGTTGAGTTCGGTGAGGTCGGTCAGAGGTGCGGATAGCCAGTCTCGGAGTAGGCGAGCACCCATGGGTGTACGGGTTGTGTCGAGCGTGTTGAGGAGGGTTGGACCGCCTTCAGCTGTGGGAGTCAGGACTTCGAGGTCGCGGAGAGCGGCCGCGGGGATGTACATGTAGCGGTCGGGCCGATGTCGTCTGAGGGTTGTGATGAAGGGGAGACGACCGATCTGGGTTTGCGCCAGGAAGTCGATGGCAGATGCGGCGGCGATGGTTGCTAAGGGTTGGTTGTCGAGTTCGAATGGTGACAGTGTGTCAGTGTTGAAGTGGGATTTAAGGCTGTCGGCGGCAAGTTCAGGGTCAAGGGTGGATTCGTCTAATGGGCGAATGACGGTTTTAGATATAGCGGATTTACGCGCGGTGTCGTTTTCGGTGATGTCGTCTAGGAGTATGCGCGAATCGGTGTCGGCCAGGATCTCGGCGGGTTCGAGGCGTTCTAGGTGGTCGATGATATTTGAGACGGGTAGTTCCATTGCGGCAAATTCGCCGGTGGATGCTTCGAGCCACGCGATACCGGCGCGTTGACCTTCTGTGACGCATGCGACGAGGTAGTTGTGTTTGGAGTGCTCAAGTAAGGATTGATCAAGGGTTGTGCCGGGAGTAACAATCCGCACCACTGCCCTATCGACGATGCCTTCGGAGTTGGGCTCGGTGGTTGTTTGCTCAGCAATGGCGATTTTGAGGCCGGAGGCGACTAGTCGGCCTATATGGGTATCGATAGAGTGGTACGGGATACCGGCGAGGGCTGATTTTTGCCCGCC
>JAAXHR010000023.1:8136-10084 GCA_012270805.1 Dehalococcoidia bacterium | reverse complement strand
CACCAGAGCCAATGGCGCGGAGGAGACGAATGGTGGATAGATCGGAATAGCGATGTTGAGCGTATCTACAACAGCGATGATGATGCGGAGACACTCGCGCTGATCGAGCGTTACAGCGCCGACTATTTGGTTATCAGCCCGAACGAACGTCAAAAATATACTGAATTAGATGTCTCGAAATTCGATCGCATTGGGCGCCGTGTGTTTGAGAACGAACAAGTGACTATTTACGCCTTGGGAGAATAGGCTTGGACACGGCACATACTCGATCGGAAGATAGCCCGCGCGAACCATCAGCCACGTCAAGCGGTATGCGCGCGGGATGGGTCGATGGGGCGTGGACCACGGTCACGCGCACGAGCGCGACGGTAGTCGAGACGGCGACTGAACTCTCGATATCCCCACGCGTTCAATACGGCATTTACGCCGCACTTTTCCTCATCGGCTTGGGCATGCGGTTGGTGCGCCTCGGCGAGCAGGCAGTGCACCACGACGAGAGCCTGCACGGCTACTTCGGTTACCGAATCGCGATCGGTAACGAGTATGAACACTCGCCGCTGACCCATGGCATGTTCCTTTTCGAACTTATCGCCGCAATGTTCTTTTTATTCGGCGATTCGGAGTTCACGCTACGACTGGGTATGGTGCTCTTCGGCTCCGCACTGATACTGGTGCCCCTGCTGCTGCGCAAGCAGCTGGGCGATATCGGAGCGCTCCTCACCTCGGTCATGCTCACCTTCTCACCCGCGCTCTTCTACTTCTCCCGCTTTGCCCGTAACGATATTCTCATGGCCTTCTTCATCGCGTTGCTGGTAGTCGCGATGTGGCGATACATCGAAGAACAGCGATACCGATGGCTCTACATCGCCGCCGCGGTCCTTGCATTTTCGATGGCCACCAAAGAGTCGGCATACATCTTCGTCGTCATCTTCGCCGCCTACTTCGCGTGGACGACGCGCTATGAGCTTCGCGACGTTCTGTTCGGCAACATGAAGCTTAGTGAGATCAGTCCGCAAGGTCACATCTTGGTGTTGCTCGTAGGGCTGACTGCGCCGTTCTATGTCGCGGGAATCGCGTTGTTCCAAGATTTGTTCGGGCTGACACTAGCGGCTGTAGAAGGCACTCCCGGCGTAGTCACCGGTGCACCCGACGGTTCAACTGCGACCGCAGTCGCGGCGGTCTTGACTTTGGCAGTGTTCGGAGTCGGCATCGGGATCGGAGCATGGTGGAATTGGCGGCGTTTCTGGGTCGCGTTGGCGATTTTCTGGGCGATTTACGCCGTCATCATGACGAACTTCGGAAGCCACTACCCGGGCATCATCACGGGTGTATGGCAGTCGCTCGGATATTGGCTCGCGCAACATGATGTTCGTCGTGGTGGTCAGCCTTGGTACTACTACTTCATCTTGGGATCGATCTATGAGTTTCTGCCGATGTTGTCGGCCATGGGAATCGCGCTCTATTACGCGATTCGCACCGGATGGCGGTCGATCGGCATCATTGTCATCAGCGTCATCAGCTTCGCGATATCTACGACGCTGCTCTACACGCAGTACTACCAAAAACCCGATCCCCCCTCGGAACTGCTTATCCTGCCATTCTTGGCGTTGGGATGCGTCACACTGCTGTTCGTGCCGTTAACGTTGAAAACATCGAAGTTTATGCAATTTCTGTTGTTCTGGGCGTTCGCGACCTTTTTGGTGCTGTCGGTGGCGGGAGAGAAGATGCCATGGCTGCTCGCACAGCTGACGGTTCCATTCATCTTCGTAGCAGGCCACGGATTGGGCATACTGGTCAACCACGTTGATTGGGGCTACGTGTGGCAGCGGAAAGGTTGGGTCGCGTTCGCATTGACGCCTCTTGCGTTGGTCGCGATATATCGGTTGATCTTCTTCCAGTTCTACGACAATTTTGACATTACGAACTCGCGTGACTTGAGCCAATTCTT
>JAAXHR010000023.1:0-7990 GCA_012270805.1 Dehalococcoidia bacterium | reverse complement strand
GTGATGTTCGCGTTCACGCTGCGCGCCTCCTTGAATGCCGTATACAAGCACGGAGACACACCGAGAGAGATGCTCGTCTACACGCAGACAACGCCAGATCTGCACCAAACGGCGAAGGAGTTCGATTTAGCGCGCGATCTAGCATGGAACAAGAGCGAGTTCAGTCTCGAAATAGACACGCGGGATGGTTTTGCCTGGCCTTGGAGCTGGTACCTGCGCGACTATGAGGGTGTTGTTTACGTCGACCTCGAAGGCGAAAGCGCAATGGTCAGCGACAATAGTACCATCGCGGTGATCAACGCCCGCAATCACGACAAAATCAAAGAATCGTTGCCAGAGCGTTTCGACGAAGGCAGACACATGATCCACCGCTGGTGGTTCCCAGAGGTCTACAAAAACAAGACTCCAGGCGATGTGTGGAACGGCTTAACTAACAGAGAGTTGTTGCGACCGATTGCGGACTTCTGGTTCCACCGCAAACTGTCAAGAGATATCGGGTACATCGATTCGTACGTCTACTACAGGGACGATACGCCATCTGCCCCTCTACGATGACGGCCGCATAGTGACGCGGCTCGCACACTAGTCATGGCCAACCCACAGTGATCAAGAGCCGCGCTTTCTGGATAGGGTTGCTCGGAAGTGCTGTATTCTTGGGCATCTTCTTCTTCGCGATCGTCGATGATTTCGATCAAGTAGTAGACGTGTTCGCCTCCGCAAACTACATCTACGCTATCCCGTCTCTGGCCTTCTACACCTTGGCGTTGTGGTTTCGAACCGTCCGATGGCGGTACCTGCTCAAGCCGTTCACCGGCGAATCCACACGCCGTGCGTTGTTTCCAGTCGTAGTCGTCGGTTACATGGCGAACAATCTGATACCGCTCAGGATCGGAGAGTTGATGCGCGCGTACTACCTCTCGCTTCGAGAGAACGTAGGCACGATGGCCGGATTCGGAACGGTTGCCTTGGAGCGCGCTTCCGATGTGATCGCATTGCTTCTGCTGGTCGCAATCGCCGCGGTGGTCGGTGCCATCGGCTTCCAGACGACCGTCAGCGGTGTCGCCGAACAGGTGCCAGGGGGTGTAACGGTTCTCACGATCGGCGCGTTGCTACCCTTTGTAGCAGTTTTCGCCGTCGTCGCGTACGTCGTTGTGATGTCGCCGGAGAGCATACGTCGGCTGATGGGTGGCATGTTTTTCATGGTCCCGCCGAGAATCCGGGTCAAAATCATCAATCTCGCGATCAACCTGATCGAGGGGTTGACAGTGATCCGGACTTGGCAGGGTTTGCTGAAGGTGATCGCGCTTTCGATACCCGTCTGGGTCGCTGAGATCACGATGTACTACGTGATCGCTCTGGGGTTCGACATCCGACCGGAGTTTGGGAGCCAAATCGAATTCGTTGCCGCCATCGTCGCTTTCGGTGCGGCTGCAAACCTCGCAGGTATCCTGCCATCGAGTGCGGGAAGCCTCGGCCCGTTTGAGTTGCTTGGAGCAGCGGCGCTGACCGCCCTTGGAATCGATGGCGATGTCGCAGCTGCGTACGCGTTGACGGTGCACGTGGTTTTATGGGCCCCGGTCACGATCGCGGGTGCCATCATACTGTTCTTTGACCGAACATCGTTTGTCAACCTCGCGCGGGGCGCGAGAACCGTAAGAGGTAGAAGGCGCAAGTCCACGTCGAACGCGCCACATGTTTCAGAAAATCCTGCTGAGTTGAAACCATGAAAGTCGGGATAGTTGGAGCTGGCGCGGCGGGTCTAGCAGCCGCTTACGACATCGGGCGAACTGGTCATGATGTGATCGTCTACGAGTCGGCACCCTTTATCGGTGGTCAAGCATCAACCATTCCCGTGGGCGGACACCCGCTCGAACGCGGCTATCACCACTTATTCACTAACGACCATGCGATCTTGGATCTGATGGACGAAATGGGTATCGGCAACGCGATGGAGTGGTACCCGTCAAACGTCGGAACATACGTCGATGGCGGGTTGCATCGCACTACTACAGCGTTTGATCTTTTGCGTTTCAGTGCCATACCGATGTTCGAACGCATCCGCATGGGGCTGTTTACGCTTCGAGTGCAGCGCATCAAGGACTGGCAGAACCTTGAACCGTACACTGCTGATCAATGGCTGAGTGACAAACTCGGCGGCAAAGCCTACGACGTGCTTTGGAACCCTTTGCTGCGCGGAAAATTCGGACGATTTTACGGCGAAGTCGGAATGCCATGGTTCTGGTCGAAGATACAGACTAGATTCGCTTCGCGCGAAGGGATGTTGGCGAAAGAAGTCCTCGGATATCCAACCGGCAGCTTCGACATGGTCTTCGATACGCTGGCCGACAAGATCAGGGATCCAGGTGGCCAGATTCGCATCGAGAATCCCGTCACCAAGATCGTCCCGCGAAACGAATCTGGCAAAGTCGGGATCGAATCTGTGTATCAGGGACGAGAGAACGTTGATTTGTTCGACTGCGTTCTTTCGACGGTTCCATCGTTCTCAATGCCGAGCCTGATGGACTCGATGCCATCCGGATATCTCTCGCGCTTGGATAGTGTTCAATATCTGGCTGCAGTAGTCGTCATACTTGAGATGGACCGAAAACTGACAGACTACTACTGGATGAACATCGCCTCGGATGATGTGCCGTTCTTGGGCATCATCGAGCACACGAACATGTTGCCGAAGGAATGGTACAACGATCGCCACGTCGTGTATCTCACCAACTATCTGCACCGACGGGACGAATTGTTCAGCTTGTCGCCCGATGAGTTGACGGACCTCTATTTCGACCATCTGCACAAGTTCAACCCCGGCTTCAATCGCTCTTGGGTAAAGGAAGTGCACTACAACGCGGTTAGCGCCGCACAGCCCATAATCGGCACTGAGTACGGCGCGAAGAAGCCGTCGCACCGCACGCCATTCGAACGCATCTATCTGGCAAACACCACTCAGATATACCCGGAAGACCGCGGCACGAACTACTCGATCCGAATGGGACGGGAGGTGGCGGGTATGATGCTCTCCGACGCTGTCAAGGGATGGTCGGATTGGCGGTCCAACTGATGGCCCCTCTCCAGATTTGCAGCGAACGCTCTGAGTTAACCTATATGCGTGTTTGAACATGAACCAGAGTAGAGCAGATCAGGAGTGTAGACGTATGGGCGTTATGGACGGCAAGGTATCTATCATCACCGGCGCGGGCACCGGCATCGGCAAGGTCGCCGCAGTCATGTTCGCCGAAGCTGGCTCGGACCTGGTTCTCGCCGGCAGACGCCAAGCTCCGCTCGACGAGGTAGCAGAACTAGCGCGGGAACACGGAGTGGACGTCGAAGTCAGACCTACGGATCTTGAAGATGGCGATGCCGCAGCCGATTTGGGAAAGTGGAGCTTGGAACGCTTCGGGAAAGTCGACATCCTCGTCAACAACGCCGGACACAGCAGTCGCGTCAGATCGTTGCGATATGTGGGCCCTGATGAGTGGGATTCGGTGTTCAAGGTGAACGTCGAGGGCGTTTATCGGCTAACGCAGTCGGTATTGGCAAACATGATCGACCGCGGCACTGGCACTGTGATCACAGTGTCGTCTATGGCGGCATTGAATCCGGGCCTCCTCGGTGGAGCGCCATATAGCGCCGCGAAGGCGGCATCACTGAACATGATCCGCGGCATGAACACCGAACTCGCGAAGTTCGGAGTCCGCGCCTGCGCCATCATGCCCGGCGAAGTCGACACTCCGATACTTGAGAATCGTCCGCGCCCTCCGGATGCCGATGATCGTTCGACAATGATGCAGGCGGAGGATATCGCGCAGGCCATATTCCTGTGCGCGGCGATGCCGCAACGGACAATCGTGGAACAAGTCGTGATGATGCCGACGATGCGTCGTGACACGTCGCGCGACATGGTTGCAGCAGAGATTGAAGGTTCCAACCGATGAAGCAGCACCGGGGAAATCGGTGCGCTGCGTAAAGATGCTCTGTTACGATTCCATCTAGACGATATCGGTCAATCTGGCAACGCATTGCGACGTTGAAAAACCCCCTTGATCAAGCTGGAGATAGATTGACGACAAGGCAGCAAATGAGCCGACCGGAGTTGCGCGAGCGAATCCGAAGAGCTCTCGAATCCCAGCGCGCCGACAAGGAAAGAGTCCCGAGCATCACGGTACTTTCTTCGTTGCTCGCAGTCCAAGACGACCTGCACTACATACCTGACGAAGCGATCGAAGAGACGGCGATCTTCTGCAACGCCACCATTAACGACGTGTGGAGCGTCGCATCTTTCTACACCAACTTCCGGTTCACTCCGCCGGGCATGACCACTGTCGACGTTTGTTGGGGGCCGACTTGCCATTTGTTGGGTGCGCAGAAGGTGTTGGAGGCGGTGCAAGACGAGTTGAGCGTGGATTCCGAAGAAACGAGCGCGGATGGCAAGATAACGTTGCGCTACAGCACTTGTCTCGGAGCGTGTGCTCAAGCACCGGTTATCGCACGCGACCACATCCTGAAAGGGCGCGCGAATCCCGGTTCGGCGCGCCAATACATAGCTGACCTTCAACAGGAACTTGAGAATGGTATCGCGCATTGAAACGCCTGTCGACACCTATGCCGAGGCAATGAGTCAACAGACTCAGTACGCGATGCTCCGGGCACGGGCGCGCCAGCGCTGGGACCAACTGGTCACAAGTGACAAACCTTGGGTGCGGATCGGTTTCGGTGCGTCGGGTCAAGCCGCCGGAGCGCAAGCCGTTTTCGATGCCCTCAAACCTTATGGACCAGAGGGAACCGACCAGATCAATCTATCGATGGTCGGAGCACACGGGTTGATGTACCTCGAACCGATCGTGGATGTGTTGGTCCCGAAATTGCATCGGGTAATACACGCAAACGTCACTCCCGAGATGGTGCCGCAAATCGTCGCGCACTATGTTGACGATCGAGATTCGAACCCGTTGCACGATTCGGCCTACGCATACTCGAGACACAGCGATGGTTATGTTTCGCACCTGCCAGATTGGGACGAATTACCCGCGAACGCGAACCAGAGAAAGATACTTACCGCAAACTTCGGCAACATCGATCCACACGACATATTCCAGTACATCGCCCAAGACGGATATTCGGCGCTGAACAAAGCCGTGCTGTCGATGACTCCGGATGAGGTTTTAGAAGAGGTGAAGACATCCGGCCTGCGAGGGCGCGGAGGAGCGGCATTTCCGACCGGCCTTAAGTGGTCTTTCCTCGCTCCTAGCAATGCACCTGTGAAGTACGTCCTATGCAACTGCGAAGAGGGTGACCCGGGTGCTTTTAACGACAAAGGCATACTTGAGAGCGACCCGCACCGATTGATCGAGGGATTGATACTCAACGGCTACGCGACCAACTCTACTCACGGCGTCGTGTTTATTCGGCAGGGACACGAAATCCCGATCGAGGCCACGCGTCGAGCGATCGATGAAGCATACGAAAACGGCATCCTTGGCGAGAACATCCTCGGATCTGACTTCTCGTTCGAAATGGAAGTTTCCTTGACTGGAGACTCATACGTCGCCGGCGAAGAGACCGCGATGATGGAGGCTATCGAAGGGAAACGTTCGACGCCCAGATACAAACCGCCATTCCCAGCACAAGCCGGGCTTTTCCAGAAGCCTACGAATATAAACAACGTCAAGACTATTGCCTATGTTCCCGATATCGTTCAGCTCGGAGGCGATGAATTCAAGAAAATCGGCACCGAGTCGTCGTCAGGCACCGCGTTGGTCTGCCTCACCGGTCACATCAAACGCCCCGGGATGTATGAAGTCGAGATGGGAGTCACGATTCGTCAGGTCTTGGACGACATCGGCGGCGGCGTTGCTGACGGCTCCGAACGCATCAAGGTGCTTCAAACCGGTGGCCCTCTCGGCGGCGTGATGGGAGAAGAGGCGTTTGATACCGAGATCGATTTCGACGCTATGGCGCAATCCGGCGCGATACTCGGCTCTGGCGGTATCATCGTCGGCGATGAAACAACCGATGTCGTTGACTTGATACGCAACCTCGTGGCTTTCAACCAGTTCGAATCGTGCGGCAAGTGCTTCCCGTGCAGATTGGGCAACACTCACATGCTGGACGTGCTCGACAGGATGTGCAAGAACGAAGCCAAACCGGGCGACATGCAGTTGCTGGAGACGGTCGGCAACAATATGAAGGTCGGTTCGCTATGTGGACATGGCCAACTCGGCTACAACCCGATCTCATCGGCGATAAGCTACTTCGGCGAGGAGTTCGAGAAACGATTCAACGGCGAGTTGGAGAAGTCCGGTCCGTTCGGAGATGGTTCGATGATCCTCCCGAGCCGCACGCGTCCATGAAATCGATTCACATTACTGGCGGCGAGAGACAACATGCCTGAACCCATCACGTTCACAATCGACGGTCAGCAAGTCGAGGCCGCTCCAGGTCAGACGATCCTTCAAGCGGCGCTGGAAGCCGGCATCTACATCCCTTACCTCTGCTACTTCCCCAACATGAAGCCGTACGGCGCCTGCCGCACCTGTGTCGTCGATACCGAGGCGGGTGGCCGCAAGATGACGTTGGCGTCATGCACCGCTACACCGATGCCGGACATGGTGGTCGAGACCAACAACGAGTCGGTGAGCGAACTGCGACGCGGAATCATCGAACTCCTGATGTCGGAACATCCCCACGGATGCCTGACTTGCCACCGAATCGAGTTGTGCGGACCCCAAGACGTCTGCCAGCGGCACGTTGATGTCACCGACCGGTGCACTATCTGTCCGAAGAACGAGCGCTGCGAGCTGAAGGACACTGTCCGATCAGTTGAACTCGACCTGCGGACGCCCCTCAACTACAACCGCCGCGACCTGCCGATACACGCCGACGACCCGCTCTACGACCGCGACTACAACCTGTGCATCGTATGCGCACGGTGCGTGCGCGTGTGCGACGAGGTGCGCGGCGATGCCGCATTGGCGCTCGTGTCTCGCTCCGGCGTATCTCTCGTCGGAACTTCGCACGGCACTTCCCTGATGGAATCGGGTTGCGAGTTCTGCGGAGCATGCATTGATGTCTGTCCCACTGGAGCCTTGGTGGAGCGCGAGTACAAGTGGGAGAAGGCCAGTCGCCAAGTGACGACAACCTGCACCAACTGTGCCGTAGGTTGCCAGATGATCGCAGAGGTCAACCGCTTCGACAAAGTGATCCGGTTCCGCGGCGATGTAAACGGTGCTCCCAATCTTGGCCAGGCCTGCTTCAAAGGCAAATTCGGTTACGACTACCCGAACCATCGGTCTAGGCTGAAGCGCCCATACTTCAGAAAAGACGGCATTCTCACAAACGCGACGACCGAAGACGCATTGACCGCCGCGGCAGCTGCTCTGTCCAAATACTCCCCTGACGAAATCGCGGTCATCGCTTCACCACGCGGGAGTAACGAAGATAACTTCATCGCCCAGAAATTCGCACGTACCGTTTTGAAGACCAGCAACGTCGATAGCGCGCACAACTTTATCGATGATTTGACCAAGCACATTGATGAACGTTGGGACATCGAGCATACTAAGCGGTCTATATGGGATATCGAAAACGCGAAGTCGGTCATGGTGGTCTCTGGAAACCCCACCGAGGATCAGAATGTGCTTGCGGTGCCAGTGAAACGAGCCGCCAAACGTGGCGCAAAGATCGTCGTCATCGATCAGCGTGAGACCGAACTCACCCGTTACGCCGATGTGTGGCTACGGCCAAGGATAGGTACTGCGCACATGGCGGTCATGGGTATCGTTCGATCCGTCTTTGACGCAACTTTGGAGCAGGTCGACTTCATTCGTGAAAACGTCAAGAACAGCGAGGACTTCAAATCGTCGCTCTGGGATTACGATCTGGGTCGAATAGCCCGTTACTGCGACATTCCCATGGAAGACTTTGCCGAAGCAGCTTCTGCACTGGCGAGCCACCGGGAGATGGCCGTACTTCTCGGTGCCGA
>JAAXHR010000186.1 GCA_012270805.1 Dehalococcoidia bacterium | reverse complement strand
ATCGCGGACCGCTTCTATCAGATGATGGCGAGTCTGGACTTCCTGCCCAACTCGCCGACACTGATGAACGCGGGCACCGGGCAGGGCACGCTCTCAGCTTGCTTCGTTCTGCCATTGACGGACACGATGGAAGGCATAACGCGCGCGTCGCACGACCAGGCGATGGTTCAGAAGTTCGGTGGTGGCACTGGGTTCGCGCTCTCCGAATTGCGACCCAAAGGCTGGTCCATATCCACGACGCACGGGAAAGCTTGCGGGCCAGTTGAGACGCTCCGGTACTTGTCGGCAACGTCAAGGCTCGTGACTCAAGGCGGTAAACGCGACGGTGCCAATATGGCCGTGATGGATGTTCACCATCCCGACATCCTCGAATTCATAACGTGCAAGGCTGTCGAAGGCGAGATACACAACTTCAACATCTCGGTCGGCGCATCAGATGAATTCATGCGCGCTGTCGTGGAGGGCAAAGACTACCCGCTTTACTTCCGTGAGAACCCTGCCGATCCCGACAGCAAGAAGGTCGAGATAGGTCGCCAAGACGCACGGGAAGTGTTCGACAAGATCATTGATGGCGCATGGCTGAACGGCGAGCCTGGCATGATCTTCCTAGATGAAGTGAACCGAAACAGTCCGGTTATCGATGTCGGCATGATTACCGCCACTAACCCTTGCGGAGAGCAGCCGCTCCTTCCGTATGAGTCCTGCAATCTAGGGTCGATCAATCTATCNNTACGCCGGAATTCAGGCGCACACGTTGCAGAAGCTTCCTGGCATCGACTGGGACCGCATGGGGGAGACGATCCGGTTGGCGGTCCATTTCTTGGACAACACGATCGATGTCAACGAGTACGCGATTCCCGAGATCCGCGAGATGAATCTCCAGACTCGCAAGATCGGACTGGGTGTAATGGGCTTCGCCGACATGTTGGTGGCGCTTGGCATCCCATACGACAGTCCGGAAGCGGTCGTCATCGGCCGCGACGTCATGCGCTACATCAAGGAGCAGTCGGATGTAGCCTCAGCGAACTTAGCCGAGACCCGCGGCGCGTATGGCGCCTGGCACGAGAACGGTGTTACACGACCGCGTATGAGGAACGCGTGCAGATTGACCGTTGCTCCGACCGGCACGATCTCGATGATCGCGGGGTGCTCAAGCGGGATCGAGCCGATTTTCTCGCTCGCGTTCAGGAAGCAAAACATCTTGGGTGGCGGCACCACTCTGACCTATGCGGACGCGAATTTCGAGCGAGTGGTCAGGGAACGCGAATGTTACAGCCGCGAACTCTTGGACGCCCTCGCGAACGGAGAATCTTTGCAGGAACGTGATGACGTAGATACGGACATCAAGGCATTGTTCCACGTTGCTGCCGACATCGCTCCTAGCGATCATGTATTGATGCAGGCGGCTTTCCAAGAGAGCGTCGACGCGGGCATCTCCAAAACCATCAACTTCCCTAACGAAGCGACCAAAGCGGATGTCGAAGAGGCATACAAGTTGGCGTGGGAGACACGGTGCAAAGGCATCACTGTATACCGGGCAGGTAGCCGCGAAAAAGAAGTATTGACCAAAGGCACGAATGAGAATGCCGATGCTGGTGCAGAGACGAGCATCGAGCCAGCCGAAAACGGTGCGGTCGCGTACGCACACCGACAGACACGACCTCCAGTCCTTGAATCGAAGACAGTGCAGGTCGAAACCGGCCGTGGCAAGATCTACGTTACGTTGTCGTTCACTAGCGAAGGCATGCCGTTCGAGGTCTTCACCAACCACGGCAAAGCAGGCGGAAACGACAGCGCGATGGCTGAGGCACTTTCTCGAATGATCTCGCTGGGGCTGAGAACGGGGGTGTCTCCAGACGATGTGATCGACCAACTGATCAACATCGTGGATGCCCCGGTTTGGGACCGCGGCCGGCAGATCCTGTCGGTCCCGGACGCCATAGCGAAAGTATTGCTGGAACATGCCTCGTCACCACCGAGGGGCACATTGGCACCCGGTGTTGACCCAGCGCAGACCGCGTTGCTCGAACCGCCCA
>JAAXHR010000410.1:1180-4785 GCA_012270805.1 Dehalococcoidia bacterium | reverse complement strand
ATCATCTGATAGAAGCGGTCCGCGATTTGATCAACGCGGTCGGGCGTCGCTCCGTAGAGCGTGTCTCCCTTGGCTATCGCATACGCCACCCTTCGGAACATGCCTTGGGCGTCTTCGGCAACTCTGCTGTTACTGTCCCGCACGAGGTAGCGCTTCTCCAATATCACCTCGGCGTTTTCAGAAATCTCCGCTGGCATGAACCCACCATCCGGAACGTCAAACGTCCATCTCCCGGTCGTCGCCTTAGCCATGTCTGTCCCCCATTTTGGTCATCGATTGATCAGTGTCAATCAGTAGCAGGTAATGATAGTTACGAAGCTGTCATCGCCTTCGATCGATTTCGACGGTTTGAATGCCTGATCGCCGGCCTCAATGGACTGGGCAACAAAGTGCCTTGCAGATCGGAGGCTTCCGAAGCAGTACGGCCTAGCATATCGACCTCAGCAGCAAATCGTTCCGGATCCTCGAAGTCGTTGTAAACCGATGCAAACCGCAGATATGCAACATCGTCAAGCGTTCTCAGATGGTTAAGAACCATCTCGCCTATGACGCCTGATTCGACTCGGTCGCGTCCTTCGTTGACAGCTCGTTGTTGGATCTCTTCCACAATCTCGTCGATCGCGCCTACCGGAAGATACCTTTTCGCACACGCGATCTGAATGCTCCTCGTCAATTTCTCCGCTGAGAAGGCCTCTAATTTGCCGCTCCGCTTTTCAACCATCAATCGTGCATTGTACACACGTTCTAATGTTGTGAAGCGAACCGAACACTCAGCACACTCGCGGCGACGGCGGACTGAGTTGTCTCTGACACGCGTGTCAAGGACTCGAGTTTCCGGATGTCTACAATCTGGACAGTGCATCACGATCTGGGTCCTGGCTCTCGCAGGATACCGATCCTAGTTCGCATTCCTATCGTCGAAGCACTACATCTAGTGCTCGTAGCGAGAAATATACTATATGCCCGACACCACGCGCCCAGAATTTTTGCTGCAATTTACAAGGAATTGCGATAATCCCGCGGCCGATCTTGATAAGAAAGTGACTAGCGTCAAGCCGTTGCGATGACGATTTCGACTAGAGAAACAGGGGCAGATTACACGAATCGTAGGGCTTGCGCACGACTCTAACGGTCCTTGAGGAAGCGCTGATACTCGTGTTCTATCGACCAGTGTGAAGGTGGGATATTCAAATCGCTACTATTCTCGAGAGCGGCCTGCGTCTTTTGCGTCCGTTCTTCGCCGTACGCGTCAATACCCGAAATATCTTCGAATCCAGTCGCGATGATCATGATCTTCAGCTCGTTCTCCATTCGGAGGTCCTGAGTCGTTCCAAAGATGATCTCCGCCTCAGGGTGTACCTGTTGTTTCACGGTCTCCGAGATCTTTCGGACTTCCGCCATGGTCAAATCAGTGCCGCTAGTGATGTTCAGCAGTACTCCTGTCGCACCATCGATGCGTACTTCGAGCAACGGTGAACTGAGGGCCGACGTTATCGCGGCATCCGTGCGATCTATGCCGTTTCCTTTGCCGATCGCCATCCACGCGGGGCCGGCGTCTCGCATCACTGTCCTCAAGTCCGCGAAATCTAAGTTGATCTCGCCAGGAAGCAGCAGCAACTCGGTGATCGACTGAATGCCCTGCCGCAAAACCTCGTCTGCCATCCGAAACGCTACCTCGACCGAGGTGTCAGGCGCCGATACCAGAAGCAACCGTTCGTTTGGGATCACGATCATCGTGTCGACTTCTTCAGCCAGGCGGTTCAAGCCCTCAGCGGCTTGTTGGTCCCGTTGATACCCCTCGAAGGGAAACGGTTTAGTGACCACGCCGATCGTCAAGCAACCAAGTTCGCGCTTAGCAATGTTAGCCACGACCGGTGCGCCGCCGGTGCCAGTTCCACCGCCCATCCCGGCAGCTATGAAAACCAGATCGGCACCGCCCAAAACCTCGCGAATCTCCTCGCGGCTGTCTAAGAAACACTCCCGTCCGATCTGCGGATTCCCGCCGACGCCGAGTCCGCCGGCAATACGATCGCCGACACGCAACCGTATCGACGCTTCGGTGTGCGCCAGTGCTTGGGCGTCAGTGTTCGCCGCGATGTACTCAACGCTCGGAATCCGACTTCGGTACATCCGCGTCAGCGCGTTCGAACCACCGCCGCCGACGCCTACAACCTTGATGTTGACCGACGGATTGCGCCTACGCCTGATTGACGTTGATAACGTGGTTGTCAACTTGAACTGCTGCGCCCTTCGACACGCGAGCCATCACCCAATAAGCCTACGTGCTAATAGCGTCGCGACACGCGCTTCGTAGCCGCTCAACTTAACTTTACATTTCACAGCACCTACTATTGGTGGTGGTGAAATTCAATCACGCCTGCACCCACGCGTCAGACCCACCCGTTGAGTCCCACTTTTATCGCGGAGGGCTATCGACCGAGCAAGGAACGTATCTTGGCGCCGACGCCAGTGGGTTCTCGATCATCCCGCGCAGGTTCTATGTCATCTTCTGAAGCAGTGTGCAATATCGTTATCGGCTTGCGTTCGACGTGGTTGTCGCGGTCGATACGATCCAAAGCCCGCAATCCCATACAGATGGCCCCTGACATCGATGGATCGCTTACGTCATCGGGCAGGCTCTTGATGCTCATCGGTTTGCGAACTTCGACGCGGCCCCGCAACCCCATGGTGACCTTCGCAAACGTGGTGAGGCCCGTCAATTTGGCACCACCGCCAGTGAAGACCACGGTCAGAAAATCGGTGTCTGGGAGATTCGAGATTTGCGATATCCGCGACTTGTACATAGTCATCGTTTCAGCGGCTCGCTCCTTGAGCAAGTTGGAGACCGACACTCTCGTAAGGGAGCGTTCAACATCGATTACGCGTTCCGAGCCCGACAATACCATCGGATCAATCTCGTCGTCGAAACCGATTGTGTCGCCGACCAGGGTTCCGGCGGCAAGCTTCACCGCCTCCGCATTCTCGAACGGCAGCTCGTATGCGTACGCGATGTCGTTGGTGAAATGGAAGCCGCCGATCGGCAGTGAACTGAACATCGCCGCTCTGCCATGGTTGTAAATCGCGATCTCAGTGTCACTACCACCGATGTCAATCAGCACCACACCCGCGTCGCGCTCGTACGCGCTCAACAAATACTCGGACTCCGCCACCAGGGTCGAGCCACCGTGGATCGGCGTTACACCTGCACTCTCAACCGCGTCGAAAACAGTCCGGTAGTGCTGCATATCGGAGACTACCAGCAGTGCTTCGACTTCCAGGCTTTCCGGATGCATGCCCACTGGCGGCTTGCGGAACTCGGTTCCGTCGTCCACTCGGTAAGCGGTCGGCGTTGCGTAGAGGAGATGGTCCGACGTTTCGATCCGTTCGTTGGCAGCCAAACGAACCGCCTGCACAATATCTTCTTCGGTCACTCCAGTTGCGAAATCGAAATCGCTGACTTTACCCCATCCAGAGTAGGAATCGACGTGTTTTCCACCAAAGCCCACGTATGCCTTGTTGAATTTCAAGGAGCATTGATTCGACACTTCATCCACCGATGCACGAACTGCCGCGGTCGCCTCGTTCCGATTCATGACATCGCCGTC
>JAAXHR010000410.1:0-1151 GCA_012270805.1 Dehalococcoidia bacterium | reverse complement strand
TCGTTGTACATCTGGGCCGATGCTCCTTCAATCTATGAATCCTTGCAACGCAGTTGCTTTTAGACGCGGCTCGCTACTCGAAGTTTGGCGCTCCGGCTACGCGGGTTGGTGTTAATCTCCGATGCCGTAGGCGTCAGCGCTCCTCTTATCACCAGCTTTAGCGTTGGAGTGTGGTTGCATGTGCAGAAGGGCGATTGTTGCCCCTCGGAATCGCAGACGCAGTCCGACGCCGCGGTGCGAAAGAAGTTCTTCACTATTCGGTCTTCTATTGAATGGTACGAAATCACAACTATCCTTCCGCCCGTTCCTGTTACATTTACAGCCTGTTCCAAACCCGCCTTGAGCGCAACCATCTCATTGTTTACGGCGATTCTCAGCGCTTGAAATGTCTGAGTCGCCGAGTGGATACCTCGGCGACCACGCCGCTTGACCGATGAGACGATGTCCGCCAGTTCCAACGCATTCTTGACTGGTCGGTTCTTGACGATCGCCGAAGCGATCCGACGCGACGCACGCTCGTCACCGTAGCGAAAGATGATGTCGCCGAGCTCACGCTCCGAATATTGATTCACGATCTTGTTCGCGTCGAGACCGCCATCATTTGCAAACCTCATATCGAGCGGATCGCAGCGCCGAAAGGAAAAACCGCGCGATTCGCGGTCCAACTGCAGCGATGAAACGCCCAGATCCATCAATACGCCGTGAATCGGTGCAAAGTCGTAGCGCGCAACGATCGCCTGCATCTCGGTGAAGTTCTCGTTCACAATCCGCACCGATGAGCCGAATTCAACCAGACGTTTTCGAGCTGAGGCTACCGCTTCTGGATCCGCGTCAATGCCGATCAACTGTCCGCCTGGAGATGCGTTACGCAATATCGCCCTGGCGTGACCACCTTCACCCAACGTCGCATCGATGTAACGGCCGCCCGGAATTACCTTAAGCGCGTCCAAAACCTCCGATAGCATGACAGGTTCATGAAACTCTGGAGGGGTTCCTGATCCGTTCCCGCTCATTTCCATCAAGGCCAACAGGCGATTTACAACCATTCGGCTGCATCATGTTTGATCACAAATCATCCTAGATTCGATCTCAGCATCCAATCCGGCACTGCGATTCGGAGCGCGCGATGTGATTGGGATATCGCCTTCCTT
>JAAXHR010000118.1 GCA_012270805.1 Dehalococcoidia bacterium | reverse complement strand
TACAAGCTTGAGCGTGGCGAAGGAGAGTGCGCGGTCTAAGTCGCCGCTGGCATTCTGGCTATTCAGTCAACTGCGGCGCCGTACCGTTTTCTCAGTACGTCGCGGCTCCTTAGGATTATGCCTTCGCCATCAGGCGAACGTGCCCCGACTTCCAGCGTCGCGAACTCGACATTGAGATCATGCGAGACCAAAGGCTCCATCTCGTCAAGATCGAGCATGCCGGTGCCGATTTCCTTATGATCGATACCATCAATTACGTCATTGAGATGTAGATGTCTGACGCGTGACCCCAGCATTGCTATCGCGTCGGGAATCCCATCGCCTCTGTTGCAGTGACCAACATCAACAGTTGCACCGACGTTGGGGCTATCTGCATCGTCGATCACTGACGCGAGCTCCTCGTATGACTGCAGGACGTAACCTGGATCGTGAAACAGGTTTTCGATACAGATGTTGATACCCAGTTCCTCGGCGACTGGAGCAACTCGGCCCACGAACCGCTTTAGGTTTCGTATCGCTTCGCGACGTATTAACTCGGAACCGTCTTCGGGAGATGCCAAAGTCGGAACGTCGATTTTGCCGGGGTGTAAGACTACCACTTTGCCGCCTAGATTCTTCGTCATCCCGAGATTACGTTTCAAACTCTCCAACGTTTCTTGCCACACGCTCGCGCTGTGCGAGCCCGGCATCGCGCCGTGGTTATAGTGGAGATTAATAGTGATGCCGTGCGCATCTGCGACACCGCGGAGGTAGTTGAGATCTTCTTGCGAAAGTTTTTCGGCACAGTGGTGCCTACCATTCAGTTCGACCGCCTTGAAACCGTTTTCGATCGCGAAATCGACCATCCTGTTGAGTGGGTCTTCGTCGCGGATAAGTGATGTGACGGCGAGCGTGGGCATTTGGGTTCCTCGTGCGATGAACGGATTAGATTGCTTTCAACTAGGAAATTATCTATACACTGCCTACCAGAGCGTATGAATAGTCGCCACGTCTTTTCGCAAAAACGATGGTTTTCTATACTTTGGTTGGCATGTTTCTGTCAATCTAGGGCTATCCCACAACTATCTGCGACGACCAGACCGAAACTCCCCAACCATCATGCCAAACATCGAATACGGCGACTACGTGAAGTTTTCGTTCTTCAAGGCGCGACCGTCTTGGAGGTTGCTCGAACCTAACCGCAAGACTCAACTGCGGGAAGAACTCGTTGTGACCATCCAAGAGGCGGGTGACGACACGGGTTCCCCGATATCGAGTTTCAGCGCAGTGGGGACTCGGGCAGACGTTGATCTCCTTCTCTTTCAGAGCGGATCAAGCGTTGAGACCTTCCACGAGACCGCGGCGGCGATCAATCGTACCGAGGTTGCCGCACACTTCGATCAACCTCACTCGTATCTATCCCTGCGTCGTAAGACACGATACAAGCACGGCGGCGGAAATCCAGAAGTCGAGCGCAAGGACAAACGCTATTTCATCGTCTACCCCATGACGAAGACTCGGCCTTGGTACGGCCTGTCGATGGAAAAACGGCAGGAGATGATGAACGACCATTTCCGAATCGGCCACGGTTATCCAGGGGTGACGATAAACACGACCTACTCTTTCGGAATCGACGACCCGGAGTTCGTGGTCGCGTTTGAGACCGACGATCCTTCGGAGTTCGTGTCTCTAGTTATGGATCTGCGGGAAGTGCCAGGGGCTCAATTCACCGCTTCGGAGACTCCGATATTCACGACAATTCGGATGTCGTTAACCGAGGCCTTGCAAGCTATCGGTTGAAGCGTCCCCAACCATCTCATTCCGAGTTCAGCCGGCATGTCATTCCAAGCGCAGCGAGGAATCTAGCTACGCACGCGCTTGGCGCTCGGTCAAGAGGCGTGACAGTACACCCCTTGAAGTTGAACGACTACGTGTTATTGCCCGGCTCGGAACTGTCGTAGTCGTAGTCGTAGTTTAGAGCGATGTACTCTTGTTCGTCTTCCGGTACCTGGTCTTCCGGGAAGATCGCATTCTCGGGGCAAACCGGTTCGCACGC
>JAAXHR010000443.1 GCA_012270805.1 Dehalococcoidia bacterium | reverse complement strand
TCGATGGCTTTGGATGAGGTCTCGATGGATTGCTGGTGAACCATCGTCGGTACGCCGTGCTTCTCGCCGGTGTCAATGATGTGTTTCAGGACTTCGAGGTATTTGGGGTTGTCTACTTCGTCGGGGATGCCGAGAGAGGTGGTTAGGTCGTTGGGACCGACGAATATGCCGTCGATTTCGGCACATTCTAGGAGTTCGTCCAAGCGGTTGACACATGGTTCTGACTCGACGCCCATGATGAAGATGTGGTCTTTGTGTCGGTTGTGGAGGTACTCACGCGTCTTCTCGCTCGGCAGTTCTCCAGTGAGGCTGGCGCGTTCGAAGTATTCACCTTTGAGCGGGTGCAATCTGACTTTGTTTGCGCAGGCTCGCACCTCTTCGACGGTCTCGCAGTAGGGCACCAGGACACCGTCGGCTCCAGCGTCGAGCGCGATCGCTACGTAAGTGTCGTCGGTGTTCGGCGTTCGGATTATGCAGGTGACACCAGCGCTCTTGATGCTGGTGACAATCTCCGCGATGCGAGCGCGGCTTCGCGAGGTGTGCTCCCAGTCGATGATGATGTAGTCAAGCGTGGATCCAGCGTATACCCTCGACCATCGCAATCCTTCGATCGCGGCGATCATGAATCCGAATACGGGCTTACCCGCCTTGAGTGTGGCTTTGAGTTGTGCCGGTTCCATTTGGTTTTACTCCATGTCCAGTACGACCTCGCGCCCAGTGCGCGCGGATTCTTCGGTTGCCTCCAATACCTTAAGCACGTTTAATCCGTGCACCTGCGGTATCGGGGTATCTTCATCGCCGCGTTCAAGCGACTCGATGAACTCGGTGAACTCGTCGAGCAAGCTGTCGCGTTGCGGTACCTCTTCCTTCCGCCACGAGCCGTCGCCAGTGTCGGCGATGAAGAGCGCGGGCGGGTCGCCGCCTCCGTAGGGAAGCCGGAAGCGTGCCATGCCTTCGGTGAAGAAGTAGTCTCCTCCGTATTCGGTGGCGCCGCGTTCCCAAGCGATACGGCTGACGCAGGCGACGATGCCGCTCTTCCATCGGATGAAGTACATGCCGGTGTCGTCACAGTTGATGGCGGGGTGTTCAGACTTCGGGTAGGTGAACTGGCCCTGTTGCGCCGAGACGGTTGCGACATCGTAACCGATGATCCAGAGAAGGCGGTCGATCTGGTGTGTGCCGTCCATCTGTCCCATTCCGCCGCCGCGATCTCGGTCGAGCATCCATTCGGGTCGGTTGTACGGGCCGTACGGTTTGTGCCAAACGTCGTACGCCATAATGACGGAGCCGAGATCGCCGCTGTCAACTACCCCCTTCATGGCACGGACGGCAGGGTAGTATCGCTGCGTGTGTGCAGTCATTAGCTTGACGCCGTTCTCTTTCGCCGCGGCCAACATCTCCTCGGCCTGGGATGCCCAGACCGCCGTGGGCTTCTCCATGTAGATGTGTTTGCCAGCGGTTGCGGCATCGAGAGCGGCTTGGTAGTGGAGCCAGTGCGGGAGCGTGCCGATGATGACATCGACATCGTCTCGGGCAAGTGCGTCACGATAGTCGGCGACGAAATCAACGTCGGGGTGGCTGTCCTGCGACTGGGCGGCGGCTTCTTCTCTGGGTTCGGCGACGACTTTGATGTCGGCACCGGGAGTGTTTTTGACAACGTTGATGTAGTTGCCGCCGATGCGGCCGGTGCCGAGCACCGCGACTCCGAAGCGCATGGTGGGGGATCCTGCTTTCTGGTCGATTGGCGAGTTAGGGATTGACTCTAACAGCAAGATGCGAAGTTAATGATACTTCGCATTGGTTCAGAAAACCGTTGGCGAAATATGGGAGGGGGCTTAACCCACACCCAATAACCCGCGCAACTCCACCACACTCCTAATCTCCATATCCGGCGCGGGTACGTCTTCGGGATACCGCTCGGTCACGCGCACCCATGCCGTTTTCATTCCAACGCCAATCGCTCCCGTGATGTCGGTGTATGGGTTGTCGCCGACGAAGAGGATTTCGGAGACCTGGATGTCGTCGATGCCTTTGTAGGAGAGTTTCAGACGGCGGATCGCTTCGTGATAGATGCGGGGGTCTGGTTTGTCTGCACCGAATAGGCGAGAGACGATGGCGAAGGGCACAACATCGATGTACCCGCTGTGTTGAAGTTTGATGACTTGGGACTTCTTACCGTTGGTGACGACGGCCCAAGGGAATTGCGCTTCGTTCAACGATTTGACGAACTCCATCGCGCCGTCGATCGGTCTAGCTTGCTGACCCAACGTGCTAAAGAACCACTCCTCAAACACCGCTGGCTCAAGTGGAACCGAGGGCCATCGCGCCGTGATGCGAAGTGCGGCGTCCTGAGCATCGATAGCGCCGTGGGGCGAGAGCGACCAGAAGAAATCTATCGCTTCGCCCCATTCGGTTGTTGAGTTGATGTCCGGCTGAGTGTCGTAAAACTCCCGAAATGTCGCCTCGAATGCGGTGCCTCGATCCAGGAGTGTGTCGTCCAGATCGAAGAGCGCCGCGCGGATATGTCCCGACTGAAGCGTCAATTCCCCACCGATGCCTGCAGCAATATCTCAACGGTGACCTCATCCTCAACGGTGAAGAACTGGCTCACGGGGGCTTCCATGCCGAAATCGGCCCATACGAACTTGGCCGTCCCCAGGACCACGAGGTCGGCGCCGTTGTCCAGCCTGGCGGTGATGTCGAATTCGAGGTCGGCATCAGTACCGTTCACGTTAACGGTACCCGTCAGCTTGGTCCTGTGTTCCGCACCGCTGTCCAAGAAC
>JAAXHR010000188.1 GCA_012270805.1 Dehalococcoidia bacterium | reverse complement strand
TGGGTTGCCGCATTGGCACCAGTGCACAACTCAGATGGTTCCGACACTAAAGAGATGCGCACGTTTCTCATACCGAAATCGGAAGTCGATATCGTCGACGAATGGCATGTCGGAGGTCTGAGAGGCACGGCCAGCCTTAGCTTTACCGCCGCTGACCTCTTCGTCCCCTCAGAGCGTTCCTATGGCCTGAACGAGCCGTCCCGCGAACCCGGCCCGCTCTACGTCATCCACACTACTCCGATGTTCGCGTCCGGATTCGCCAACGTCGCTCTGGGCGTTGCCAGAGCCAGCCTTGACACCGCTATCGACCTGACTAAGAGCAAAGTCCAGCACGGCGGCACCAATACCATAAGCGCCGATACAACAACCCAACGCATGATCGGTGAAGCTGAGGCATCGTGGAACTCTGCACGCGCCTTCCTCAACGAAGCTACCGCAGAGATGTGGCGAGTTGTCATGCAGACCCACGAACTGCCGACCGCGCAACGCATAAAAGTCAGACTCGCCGGTACGCACGCCATTCGAACCTCCGCAGATGTGGTAAACACCTCCTACACTATCTGCGGCTCAAGCTCGATTTTCGAGTCGAACAAGATCCAACACTGCTTCCGAGATGCACATGCGATCCGACAGCAGATCCAAGGACGTCCGACGCATTATGACACGGCCGGCCAGTTCTACCTTGGTCTGGAACCCAAGGGCATCTTCTGACAACCGATTGGTCTTAAAGCGAGCGTCCAATCGTCCTCGGCAACGCGACCGGTTCCGAATCTTCGCTCTCGATCATCCACTCCGCCAGCAACCGCCGCATCTCCGAAATCACTCCAGCATTCTTCGGATCCTGCGCCACGTTGAAGAGCTCCCACGGATCATTCACCAAGTCATACAACTCGTCCTCCGGATCGGCACTCTCGCCCGTACCTGCTTCTCGCGCCATCGGATCCGTCACATACTTCCACTTCACTGTACGGACCATTTTCCGACGACCTTGCGCTTCCCTACCCCACAGGGTTTCGATCAACGTCTTATAACCCCACGGCTTCTCGCACTCCTCAAGATGCGACATCGTAACCGGTGGGCCGCCCGCACCGTATTCTGAAAACGCGGCGATTCGCGGCTCCGCATCTGTGACCGTGGGCAAAGGTTTACCTTGAATACGTCGTAGCAACTCAGATTTCACTTTCCCGTCCTCACGCAGCGTCGCCGTCGAATCATCGTTCGAACTCTGGTTCGAAGCCATTCCCGACCACCCATCGTTAATTCCTTCGAAACGAGCCAACCCTTGCAACTCCAATATCGTCGGCAGAATATCTAACGTGTTCGCCATCGATTCGTCGATTTCCCCACTTGGAATATCACCTTTGGGAAATGAAACTATCAACGGAACTCGTGTCAAACAGTCGTAAAACACGCCTCCTTTGACCGACATGTTGTGCTCGGCCATGAAATCACCGTGATCAGCCGTAAACACGATTATCGTGTCGTTCAGCATTCCAAGCTCTTCCAACTTGTCGAGGATCCGACCGATGCCATCGTCAACCAGCCGCGTCATCGCATGATGCACCGAAACCAGATTCCGGACGTCCTCTTCGTTGTCATCATCCATCCCCAACATTGCGTACAGCACTCGGTTGACCTCGGGCGCAGGGCTGACCCTGCCACTCGGCGGATACGGCGCATCATCGAGGTGTTTGACACCACCATCCTCATCGAACTCCCCACGTCTCATCGGGGGCAGCGCGACCTCATCAGACGGAAACATGTCAACGTATTGACGAGGCGCTTCACGCGGCTCATGCGGATCCGGATAAGACACCCACAACGCAAAAGGACGATCCTCTAAACCGACCGATTCATCACGCCCAAAACGATCTCCCGCTGCCTGTCGCTCCAGAAAAGACTCGGTCTGTGCAGTAACCACGTTTGAGCCGTAGTCCTCCAACGGATAGTCCGTAACCGCGTATGCGATCGTCGGACTCTGAGCATTCTCATTCAATCGCGCCCGTACCTCGTGCGCCTTATTAATCGCTTCAATTGGCCTTACCCATTCCATGCCCTTCGTCTGCGGCTGTGATCCCACATAATCACCCTTCGGAAGACCACCGTGCGAGATATCGCTGTAGACATCGAAAGCATCAAGGTCGATGAAGCAGTGGTTCTTGCCGATCAGTCCCGTCGTGTATCCCGCATCGCGCCATATCTGGAACGCATGAGTCTCGTCGTCCGGCATCAAGGTCTCGTTACGCCGGCAACCCGTCGTGTGCGGGTATCGCCCAGTCATGATCGATGTCCGCGCCGGCACGCACAACGGATGAGGAGTCACCGCGTTCCGGTACATCACTCCGTGCGCCGCCAACCGCTCCAACGAGGGTGTCGGGATTCCGATCTCCGAGTACATCTGTAACGCTGACCACTTCAACTGGTCAGCCATGATGAAGAGAACGTTGGGACGCTTCAACTCTTTTTCCTCCGTGTCGCTGGCTTTCTGAGTTCGGTTAGTCGCAACCGCTGATCTTCAGACAGATATTTCACTGCTTCGCGAAACGTGACCGACGAAGCCGTCATCGCTCGTGTTTGCGTCCATTCAAACACTAAAGCCGGCGAATGCTTCGACACCTCTCGCAGCACCCAGCCAATCGCTTTTCTGATGAAAAACTCCTCTTCGCAAAGCATCGCGTCGGCGTACCCTGCAAACTCGTCCCAACCATCGAGACCGCGCCGCAATCGTGGCAACAGCGCGAGCATCGCCGTCCTTCGAACCCAGAAATCGTCATCCTTCGACCACTTCAAACGAATTTGTACAGCTTCAGGAACTGTTGTCAGCATCGGTCCCACAACATTCATCGCCAAATCGTCTATCAACGCCCAAGTATGAGAGCGCCGTAACAGGCCTTCGACGAAACTCACGTCGCCTGCATCGAAATCCTCAACTCGCGCCGCCAAGATGTTTACAGCCAGCTTCCGCAACTCGTAAACATCCCGATCCCAAAACTCAGTCGTTAAACCGATGAGTTCAGCTTTCGAAACATCCTTGTGCTCGCGGGCAAAGCGGCGAGCCAATCTCCGGATGACCGGGACGCTGACGCCGTAATGGTGAAGTTCCGACTTCAGGTACCGCTTTTCGTTGACGGCCCGTTCGTTGGAACCGCTCGCTGCCAACTCAGCTTCCAGCTCGCCCGTCAGCACGACCAAGGGTGTCGCCATCGAATCACTCCGCTTCACAGAGATCCCACGCCAACGCGATCATGCACTTCGTACCGCTGATAAGCGACTCGATGCCCACCGACTCATCGGTCCCATGCGCTCTCGACAACATTGGATCATCGTCGGGATGTGCCCCGGTGAACCCGTAGGTGATGATGCCCAAGTTCCGTGTGAACCTCGAATCCGTGAAACCGTTGCTCACGGCGGGTATCCATTGGATGTCGTCCCTCGAAACCGCTAGCGCCTGCGCTCGTTTAATCGCCTCGGCCAAGTCAGTCTCGAATGGTGAAGAATTTGGAACCGACATGTAGTCGATCTCGAACGACACGCCTTCGACATCTCCGATCGTCTTCGCGATCTCGCTCCGCACGTACTCCTCGTCCTGGAACGGCAACGTTCGCACGTCGCAAGTAACCGTTATGTTCTCTGGCACGCTGTTCGACTTGATGCCCCCGCTGATCATCGTGGGGGTCCAAACCATCCTCGACAATGCCCGCAACATCGAACTCAATCGCGGGGAACTGTCCTCCAACTCGACAAGTATCCGGTCGATGCTCTCAGGTGTCGGGCGTTCCTCGATGCCGAACAGATTCAGGTAGTCGAATATCGGCAGCGAAGTGTCGATTTCAGGCTCGTATCTCTCGATGCGCTGCAACACCCGCCAGAGCCTCTCAGACGCATTCACGCCCTGCCACGGGACCGAGGCATGAGCGCTCTCGCCTCGCAGCGTGATCTTGATCTCGAGTCTTCCCTTTTCGCCTGTCCCGAGCAGATACGACAACGCGCTCCCCTGCTCCACCGGTGTCCCTCCACCCTCGTTCACCGCGAAGTCGCACTCCAACGACTCCGGATGATTGTCCGCCAGCCAACCGAAGCCCCATCTGCCGCCATGCTCCTCGTCCGCGCCACTGACCAGCCGCAAACTGTGCTTCAGCTTCACACTATTGCGCTTCAAAATCGCCATCGCCATCATCTGCGCCGTCAGCAACGACTTGCAATCGGAAGCACCACGTCCATAAATGCGGCCGCCAGACACCTCCGCACCAAATGGCTCCCAAGACCACTTCGAATAATCTTCAACCGGCACCACATCGGTGTGCGACATGAACATCAACCTGCACCGCGCCTCGCTCCCGGGATAGACGGCGATTATGTTCCCGCGCTCCGGATCCCGCGCCAAAATCTGCGTATCGGTAATCCCCTCGTCGTGGAACCAGTCCTGAATGAACTCCGCCAACGGAGTCTCGTTGCCGGTCGGCATCTGACCCGTGTTCACGGTCGGTATCTGGATCATCTGCCGCTCAAGCTCCACAATCTCGGCAGCAGATGCATCCGCCTCATCAAGTAGTTGTTCTAAGGTTGGCATGGTTTGCTTCCAAGTCTACGATCTTACCGTCTACATAAACTTTAAGCGTACCGATCTGTAATCGCAGGATGGCGAGGGAATCAGGCGTGCGCCGTTTGAATCCCCGCTCTCAGCCTTGCTTAGTTACAGTTGAAATGTATGACCGAGAAAATCCAGAAATTGATCGTCAAAGTTCCGAAACAAGGTCAAGTCAATGTCCCATCCGAGGTCCTTGAAGCTTTGGGGGTAGGGCCAGGCGATGGGCTTGGATTCGCCATATACGCCGACAGAGTGATGTTGCGGCCAAAGAACTTTCAGTCTGTCAAAGTTATGGATATTGAGGAAACTCAAGAAAAAGCTGCTCCGTCGGACGAGAGCAGGCTCCATGAACGATACACCTACTATTGGTCGCTCAGGGATTGACCACGCCGGCACCTACTTGGGTTTATATTCCATGAGCGCAATCGCCTCAACGCGCATAATTCGATTAGCGCGTATCGACAGTCGGGGAAGGCGAAACCGATGCTTCTCCAGACTTAGGTGTGCATATCTTGGGGCATTGACTCTCTGGTGTCCCGATGACTTCCAACATTTCTGACCTGCATCTGTCGATGTATTCGCACTCCATCTCGTCGAGAGAATCGATTTTCTCTAGACCCCATTGGCCTGCGCGTTCGACCAACACCCAACCTCGCGTCTCGCTTTCGGGACATTCGCTCACAGCCCAACGCAATGCCGGCTGGTGGAAACAGAAACGTTCGCCCTCAACGCGGCGATCAGTGAAGGTCGCCGTGATCGAGAACCAATGAGGGACGTACAATCCCGGGGGGACTCGAATACAGTAATCGAACGCATTACTTGGCAAACAAGTCCCCCATCTTGAACGTGAACGGTCGGACCATCTCACCGATTCGAGTGGCATGACGCTTGTTTCGGTTTGGAACACGGTGACTTTGTAATCAACAGCACCATCTACTGGTCGGAACGAGATATCAAACTCTGTAGAGCTACCGCCGACGGCCTGGAAACGGGTAGGAACAGACGCGCCGGAATTCATGCTTTCACCAACTTCGCAGCCCAAGACCATAATCGTTGCTAGAACTAGACCGACGCCAACCTTGAAGTTTCCGCCAACCATTAAATCCTCCAAATCGGATTATGAGAAGCAAAATCAAATCTTCACAAACACGTTGCTCTTGGCTCCATCAACCGAACTTCCGTCGTTCGGACCGTAGATATTCGGTATCCGACCGTGTGCCCGGTCGTACTTCGTCCGCTCCCACTCGCGCTCAAGGTCGGCAGTATGACCACGGAAGCGCGGCATGACGTACCTCGCGAACAGCTCCTGCGAATACATCACGTGACGCATCGGCATCCATTCGTGCGTCGTCAGCATCAAACCGCCGATGCCGCCGGTTTCCTCGACTATCTCTTCGATCTGCTCGATCGCATCGTCGGGCGTGCCGATTATCCACCGCCTTTTTCCCACGATCTCCTCGAACGTCAGATCGGCAGGGTTCTGGTCCGGATGCACCAGCCAGCTGCGCGGCGTATTGATCGTGTAGAAGTAGTTGTGAACATCCCGCACCGCACCGTGTCGAGCTTGCTCGAACGCCTCTTCACGCGTGTCCGCCAAGTGGACGTAGGTCACGACGCGCCAGTCATCCTTGTTCGGCGACGTGCCGTATTTCGCTGATGCGTCAACTACCTCGTCCCATTGCCGGGACAGCGGCACCGCGTCTGGTGGACCACTTCCCGCAATCGAAAACATCATCATCTCGTACTGCGCCACAAAATCTAGAGATCGCTTGCTACCCGCCGACGGCGTCGCCAATTTGAGCCGCGGCTGCTGATACGACCGCAACTGCAGCGCCATTTCGTCGATCGACCAGTACTTCCCGTCGAACGAAATCGGATCCGGAGATTCGAGCAGCTTTACGATGATGTCGGTAGATTCCCGCATCATCGCGTTCAAGTCCTTCGGAGGTATCTTGAACCGTTGCGGATCGGTCGGCAGCCCGCTAGGCCCAACTCCTAGAACCGCACGGCCGCGCGTCAGATGGTCGAGAAACGCAAACCTCTCGGCGACGTGGAACGGGTGATGGAACGGCAACGATACCACGCCCGTCCCCAGTGTGATCCGCGTTGCCGTAGCCGATGCCTTCGCCAGCACCATCTCCGGCATCGGCATCGTCTCCCATGCCGCCGAATGGTGCTCGCCGATGAAATACTCGTCGAAACCCAGCTTCTCGGCGTAGTTGATCATGTCGATATCGCGTTCAAACGCCAACGAGGGGTTCTCGTTCGGCGTGTGTAACGGCATCATGAAGAACGCGAATTTCATCGCCCAATCTCCGATTATGTTGGTTGCGTGATGTATTGCGATTTTAGTTGCATCGGCTGCGCTTGAATCGCCCATATCGAATTTCCGAAAATCGTAATTGCACCTGCGCGCGTCAGGCGCGCACCAACTGACACACGCATCTGCGCGCCGAAAGAGATCACAGAAACCATGCGCAAATCGTACTCAACACTCGGATTAATCATCGCCCTGCTATCGCTGCTCGTCGCCATTGCCGCTTGCGGTGACGACGAGTTCATTCACGATGTCGCCTATGTCGTCGAGAACGAAGAGCAGAACATGTTCCTCTTGGATCGATCAGGCGAATACTCTAAAGTCGTCAACGACACTGTCACCAACCCGAAGTGGTCGCCGAACCAGAGAAGCGTCGCATACCTTGCGGATCCCGGCCAAGGCGCCGGGCAACTCATGATTTGGCACCGCAAGGACGGCAATACCGAACGTGTACCGGACGCTCCCACGACCGTTGAAGAGTTCTTTTGGTCGCCCGACTCCCGTATGATCGCCTATCAGGCGGTCTCCGACGACTACACATTAACCGAGCTTTTCGTGCACGAGTTCGAAAGCGGCGAAACCACTCTACTGGCTTCGGAGCCCCTTGGCAACGTTGAGCTAGGCAACTGGTCAGGCGATAACCAGTGGATCGTTATGTGCCTGGTCTTGGATGACTCGGAAGGGATCTACAAGCGGTCCGTCCGCGGTGTCGACGAGGTGCAACTCACTGATTACGAGGACCGTCGTCCGCGATTTTCGCTCGACGGCAAGCGCGTCGCGTTCTCTCGCATTCAACCAGACGGATCGTCCGACATCTACACCTTAGTGGTGGACACTGGCAATGGGCCGAGCGCGGCAAAGGCTTTGACGAACGATTCCAGTGACGAAACTAGTTTCGAGTGGGCTCCGGACGGCCGAAACATCGTCTTCGTCACCGAAAAAGACGGCAATTCCGAGATCTACGCCGTAGACACCGCGAAAAAGGTCTCGCGCCGCTTGACTCAGAATCGTATCGAAGACACAGATCCCAAATGGTCGTCTGACGGTTCGCAAATCCTGTTCCGGTCAAATACCGACGGTCAATACGATCTATTCGCAATGGACTTCAAATCCGGGTCGCAACAGAGGATTCTGTCGGCGACAAATAGTATCGTCACTGCCGATTGGTAGAACGCCACGTTCCCGCTCGCTATTGCCGCGACCTCAGCATCCGCGATATCCATGACTGACGCTGCTGCGTGCGGCCATTGGCGCCTCTCCCATTGCGCGGAGTTGGCATCGCTTCGGCGGGATTGTTCCTAATGTCCGGCGGCGTTACCCGCGAACGGGAACTCGATCCCGCTGCCAAACCTCGTCGTTCGGTTCGGTTCGGAGCCTGCTGACCCGAATTCAGGACCGAAGACAGGCTCCGACGACTCTCGGTTCGGCGCACTCGGCTCGAGGGCTTGGCGGCCGCATGTCCGTTCGCTCCCCCACTCGATCCATTGCTCGTTGTCTTCCTGGCGTTGTACGCGTTACGACGGTCCGCGTATCGTTCGGCAAACGGCTTTTTAGCACCGTTCTGCCGCCTCGTAGCACCCTTGTCCTCCCCATTCGGCGAAGCTGCCTCGTCCGTCACCGATTTGCGAATCGCCGCGGTTCGTACGTTCTGATTCTTCTGGCTCGCCGACATCCACAGGCCATCGAAGTAGTGCTTGTCGAACTTGATGATCACATCCGAAAAACGGGCCGCTTCGGATGACAGATTTGAATCGAAAGCCGCCACCTCGACCTGCTTCCCGGTGTCCTTCACCACCTGCAATGCCGGATAGAAATCAGCATCACCACTCACTAGAATCGCCGTGTCGTAGTGGTCCTCATACGCATGGGCGATCAGGTCGGAAGCGATCATGACATCGACACCCTTCTCCACCATCGTCTGCCCCCGCTGCTTCCAGATGCCGAGTTTTACTTCCAGATAGTCGGTCTCGTAGAGCGCATTCAAGAAACGATCTTGCGACTCCGCCAGCTTTGGATTGTCAGGCGACTCCTGCCTGATGTTGTAGTAGTAGGTGCGGATCAGTTCGCGATCGCCGCAAAGCTTTTCCGAAAATTTCTTGTAGTCGAGGTTTTGTTTGTCTGTGTTCTGCTTAAGTACGTGGTAGAGGTTGCTGCCGTCGATAAAAATCATCACTCGACGGCTCCCGGCATTGCCGTTCGCTTGGTTTGACATCGATTATCTTCCTTCTCATTTCAACCGCCTCCTCCTGAAAGTTGATCGTTGGGTTGCAATTGGATAACCGCGAAAATAGTCCGCGAGACACTCCACATCCGTGCATCTTCTCCGTAGGCGACAGGAGAACTTGAAGCGATTGGCTTAGTCGTGATATTTAGATTCTTTCCCCGTCGATATTGGGGATTGCATTCGCCTACATTCACGTTTATCAGTCTATCACACCCGTTGCAGTCCCTTAAAACCGGTAATTTTGCAACCAAACTCAATCTCCTCAACACGCCCCCGTTGAATCGACCGTACTTCGAGTTAAACTACTTGCACAAGTATCCAGCGATACAAGCATCCGATTGGAGTGACAAATATGACGATGACAGCGACCAGGTCGATGGTCGGAATCACAGTACCCTCGCCCTGCGAGATGCCCAACGGTCTACAGTGGTACGGAGATGAGCTCTTCGTGATGGACCAGCTCACCGACAATGTATATGTGATCAACGAAAAAGGCGACGTCCTCAGAACCATGTACACCAGCACCGAGAACGGCTCTGGCATCACTGTCGGCGACGGTCACATCTGGACCGGCTCGAACGGCACCACCGTCTCACGCCCCTACCGCAGCACCGATACCCATCTCGGCTACGTCTACAAGTGCGACATGGACACCGGTGAGACCGTCAACCGATGGCGAACCCCCGACGGCGGCGGAATCCACGGCATCGAGTGGGACCACGACGAGAACTTGCTCTGGGTCACCGCATTCAACCCGAAGGCCATCATCCTTGTAGACCCGTCCGACAACTTTAAGGTGGTCCACAAGTTCGAGGTCGAACTTGAGCGCCTGCACGGCATGGCGTTGGAAGGCGATGACGGGATCTGGTGCGCACACACCACCGACAACGTCGTAGTCCTCTACAACAAAGAGTCTGGTGCCGAGATGGACCGTATCACGATGGGCCCCGAAGACCCATTCATCCACGGACTATCCTCGAAGGACGGCGTACTGTGGTTCGGCGACGCCAACTTCGCCGGCAGCCACGGAACCGCCATCAGAGGCGAGCCATCCGTCGGAACCATCGCCCGCTGATCTGGCCTAGATAAACATCTCTCCCCTTCGTGAAGCGAGGGGGACGCGTGCGAGCGAAGCACGCACGCAGGGGGTGCTCGAAGGACAACAGGGGTTCCCCAACAAACGGTATTCCCGCCCGTAAACCGTAGGGGCAGGTTTGAAACCTACCCCTACTACACGCCAAACAATCATCGCACTGAAATCAACCAATGACCGTTGTCGATAGCCATCACCACTTCTGGGATCTCAGCCTCCGACCGTACGATTGGATGCCGGAAGGCAGCCCGTTACGGGTCAACTACGGCCCCGACGACCTCCGCCCCTTATTGGCGGAGGCAGGCGTCGACAAAACGGTCATCGTTCAGGCTCATGCGTCAGTCGAAGAGACGAAATGGTGCCTTGAAATCGCCGAGAACACCGACTACGTAGCAGGAGTGGTCGGATGGGTCGACCTCAGCGACCCCAGCGTTGGTGAAATTCTCGACGACCTGCAGCAGAATCCCTACTTCAAAGGTGTCCGTCATCTATGGGAGATGGATGAGGACCACGGCTGGCTCGCAGGCGACGCCCCCATCAAAGGTTTGAAAGAGATCGAACGACGCGGGCTCTGCTACGACTTCTTAGTCCGACCATGGAACCTCCCCTTCGTTCCGCGCATCATGGAGCACGTCCCTGA
>JAAXHR010000272.1 GCA_012270805.1 Dehalococcoidia bacterium | reverse complement strand
GTCAATGACGACCCGATAGTGTTCCGTGCTTCACGGGCATTCGAGCTGGCCCGGCCATGGACGGGCACACGACCGCAAGTGTCATAAGAACGCCAATCAAGAGGGAGACGCGCCATGAGTGAATCCTTCGACACCGTTGTAATCGGTGGCGGTGTCATGGGTTGTGCCACGCTGCATTACCTCGCCGACCTTGGCATTACAGACACCATCCTCCTCGAACGCGACACTCTAGCATCCGGGTCCACCGGACGCTCGATGACCATCTTGCGCATGCATTACTCCAATCGTCTGACGAGCGAGATGGCGTGGTGGAGCAGAGGGGTGATGGTCAATTTCGAAGAGACCACAGGTTCGCCCAGCGGATACCGGGAAAACCAGTGGATCCTCGTACCAGGATCAGGCAATAGAAACCCGGCTCAACAAAACGTCGAATTGGCCCAGTCGATAGGCATCGACACCGAAGTTCTCGATGTTGATGAAGCCGAGAAACGGTGGCCCTACATGCGCTTCGACAATACCGATTGCGTCGTCTGGGAGCCAAAATCCGGCTTCGCCGACTCGCATCTAGTCACACGCGGGTTCGCCACTTCAGCACGTGATCGCGGGGCAATCGTCAGGTTGGGTGTAACCGTAACCGACGTATTGGTCGACAATGACCGCGCGATCGGTGTCAAAACCGATCAAGGCGACATATTCGCCGACCGAGTCGTCCTGACTGCTGGTCCGTGGAACATGGAGTTCTTGGAAAACGTCGGTGCGCCGCTCCCGTTGCACACCGTGAGACACCAAGTGGTCCGGCTGCAACACCACAGCGGATTCAACGACAACGCCGATCCATTTCACCCAACCATCGCCGAAGGTATGACCGGCCTCTCGGCACGGCCAGACACCCCTGGATATTCGTTGCTTGGCTACCGCGAAGACCCTGTTGATCGCGATACCTACAACCAAAGCGTCGACACCGAAGTTGCCATCGAAGCGATGACCAGATTCTCCGCAATCATCCCGGCATACGAGAACGCAACTTGGGCCGGAGGCTGGTCAGGTCTATTCACTGTCACTCCAGATTGGAACCCGGTAATCGACCATGTTCCGGGTGTTGAAAATCTCGTTGTGGGTGCTGGCTTCTCGGGTCACGGTTTCAAGATGTCACCCGCCATCGGTCGTTCGTTGGCGGAGCTTGCGACCAACGCCGACGAGACTACGTTCGACTTGACCTCAATACGCTTCAGCAGATTTGAAGAAGGGGACTTGCTGAAATCCGCGTATGGCGGTAACGTCTTCGCCTGAATCAGCCAATGGTTCCGTAAACGAACCCGCACACTAAGCCGAAAATCAGGTGCGCGATCAAAAGCATCACCGCGCTTTGCCGGGAGTAACCGAGTGCGAATGGTCCCGGAGCCTTCATCTCACCGCTCCGTATCCGCGGGTGCAACAACCGGAAATAAGTCAAGCTGATGCCCGTCAACATCCATAACGGGATCGCCACGACGATTCCGAATATCCAGCCAACCGCTTCCAGTTCAAACGCGTACAGCACCGCAGATGTAAATATGCCGTAGCACATCCCGACAACGAACAGTATCACCCGCCCGATCAGCTGCTGCGGAAACGGTCTAGGCGTGAATGCAGAACCGATGAGCGTGACAATTCTGACGTGGTCGTGCGACGGTCGGGCTACTTCCCAGCTCTGCAGGAAAATGATCGCCGCGATCGTTGCTATCCAACCGCCAAGGATGGCGACCTCAAGGTTCATCCCGTCCTCCAGTTTTGGTAGAAACGCCTACCAGTCGGCGACAGATCCGTCTTCGAAGTACGATTCACCGCCCAATTCGCGATGATAGCCAGTAGCTTCACCGTCAAAGACCTTCATAGCCTCGCTCTCGTCAACCTCGACACCCAAACCTGGCGCGTTCCAAAGCTCGATGTGGCCGTCTTTGACCTGCCAGTCGTTTTTGATGATGCCATTGCCGAGGGCTTGGTCGACCTGTTCCTGCACCAGGAAGTTGGGCACAACCGCGTCTACGGTCATGCACGCCGCGAGCGCCAATGGCCCGATGGCACAGTGCGGCATGATGTGCTGGTAATACACCTCGGCGTAGTTGGCGATCTTCTTCAACTCCGTGATGCCGCCGCAGTGGGCGACATCGGGCTGCAACAGCGAGACGCACTGCTGTTCGATGACTCGCCTGAACTCCCATCGCGAGAGCAGGCGCTCGCCAGTCGCGATAGGGAAGGGCACATGATCCGACACCAGCTTCAGCGCATCCTCGTTTTCCTGCGGAACTGGCTCTTCGACGAACATCGGACGCATACCTTTGAGTTCGTTGCAGACCTCAATCGCGATCCCCGGAGCCATCTTGCCGTGGAAGTCGAAGCACAATTCCACATCGTCGCCGACCCATTCACGCATGGTGTAGGCCATTTCTACAAACTCGTCAATACGAGATGGCGGCTCGTGAGCCCGCCAGAAGCCAGGAGGCCCGGCTTTATAGGCTGTATAGCCCATGGTGCTCAGCATGTCCAAGCGTTCGCGAGCCTCACTCAACGCTTCATCCGACATATCGCGGATGCCCCAGTGGGCGTACACGCGTATCCGATCACGCACGTTGCCGCCTAAAAGCATGTAACTCGGCACGCCGTAGTGCTTCCCCGCGATGTCCCATAGAGCCGTATCGATGCCCGCAATCGCCGACATGTTGTGCGCTCCGCCGCGGAAGAAAGAGGAGCGATACATCTGTTGCCAGTGATGCTCAATCCGAAGCGGGTCCTTGCCAATCAGATAGCCAGAAAACTCCTCGATCGCCGCCGGAACCGACAGATGCTTGCCCTCAAGCGTGCTCTCTCCCCACCCCTCTATGCCCGTATCCGTCGTGATACGAACCAACCGAGTACGTTGCCGAGGTGAAAACTGATCAACGCGCGATATCTTCATGTCGCCTGTTCCATAGCTGTAGCCAGTGTCGTCGATTGCACCAGTCTACATCTGCGAGCGACCTCTAACTCATTCCGTTCAACTCTTCAACGAAATGGCCAACATCCTCGGCGCGCCACCGGATCTGGTCTTCGTTCAACCAGTTCTCGTAGAAATTGGTATGTAATTGGGCAGCTGAATCAAAATCTCTGCGGAGTTCGGATGTGTTGTCATCCCGTTCGATTTCGGCCATGATGTTGTAGAACTGGGCGTGTGAGTCATGTTTCCAGCCGCGCCGTTCAGCCACGGATTTCAGTGCTTGAGCAGCCGCGCCCCAGAGCTTCTCAGAAGCTTGCAGATAGTCACCAGCTTCCAATTCGACTAATGCTTGGTCGTAAAGAAGCATTGATGTCGACCTGTATTGTTCGGCAGTAGTCATATCTGAGATTTTTCACGTATTTTCGATTTAACCTTCACTACCCAGGATATCTTCACACAACTGTAACGTCGCAACCGAAGTGTCAAGAGTCGCCGCTGGTTCCGGATAGTCAGCCCCTGCGGCCACGCTCTCGACAAAACAACGCGCCTGCGCAACTCCGTCGTTCTCGTATTTTTCCGGTGCTTCAAGCTCGCTCCGTTCTCCGCCGCGCAATACCCAAGCCTGATTTACACCTTCGAGATAGACCGAGACGTAGTCGCCGTGCAGTTCGTATCGCTCCAATCTCCCACCAGCGGTATACGCAGCGGTGAACTGGCAGACCACCTCGTTCTTGAACTCGATCAGTGCCGCATGGACGTCTCGATACGGGCTCGCAGTTCGCTTGACTATCGCGTTGGTAGACGAGACCACCGCTCCTGCCATATGCGTCACGATATCGACCGAATGTATCGGCGATTCCAACAGCATCAAATCGAAAATGTCGGGCGAATACCGCGGGTCATCCGTGAAGTCATGAATATCTTTGTGGAACTCGGCGACGATCTGCCGAAGCAATCCATGTTCATGGATCACTTCTATCGCCGCCCGAATCAGCGGATTAAAGCGGCGATTGAACGCCACCATCACCTTCGATCCACTTCGGTGCGCGACGTCACGAAGTTCTACTACGCCTTCCAAGGAGAGCGCGGGAGGCTTTTCGATTAATACCGGTAGACCTCGTTCGACCGCTTCCATCGCAACCGCATTGTTCAGGTGTGCGGGTGCCGTAACTATCACCGCGTCCACATCGTCGGAATCGACCATCTCACCGACCGATGTATGGACCGACACGTCCCCCAATTCATCCAGCGCCGCCGCCCGTGCGTCCTCAACTGGATCGGAAATCGAGGTGATTCGTGCCGCCTCTATCTCGTTGATGGCTCGGATATGTCCGCGCCCGCGCCGGCCGTAACCCGCCAGCCCAACCTTAAGCGACATGATTGTCCTCCAATGCGAACGCAACTTTCGTGAGATGCTCGCCACATCTCACATCACTTCCACGTTGGGAATAGACTCTATCCAAATGAGGAACCCCTGACAGTGCTTTGCGACGGAGCTTCAACATGATCGCAACGACGATGGACACCACCACAATGAGCGGCAAGGATGTCCGCATGGCATCGAGGAGCGGCGAATTCGCCCAGCCCACTTCCGGTGCGGCACCCGATATCGTCCAGACCAACGTCGCGATCCTGCCCAAGGACCTCGCGTTCGAGTTCTTAGTCTTCTGCCAGCGCAACCCGAAACCCTGTCCAGTGATCGAAGTCCTTGAGGCAGGGCAGACCGAGGCCGTACTCTCCGCACCTGGTTCCGATATTCGCAGCGACGTGCCACAGTACCGTGTCTACCGTCATGGAGAACTCGTTGACGAACCAAGCGACATCTCTGACTATTGGCGCGGCGACCTTGTTACCTTCCTGCTCGGTTGCAGTTTCACATTCGAACACGCCCTTATCCGAAACGGTGTTCACCTTCCGTACTACGGCACCGACAAAAACGTCGCGATGTACAAGACCAACATCATGACCGCAGCAGCCGGCCCATTCGGTGGACCTATGGTCGTCACCCACCGTTGGGTTCCCCGCGAAAGAGTTGTCAGGGCAGTGCAGGCCACCTCCAGATTCCCCGCCGTCCACGGCGCGCCGGTTCATATCGGTGACCCAGCCGAGATAGGCATCGAAGACCTATCGAAGCCTGATTTCGGCGATGCTTGGGATCCGCAGTCCGATGATGATGTGTCAATGTTCTGGGCTTGTGGCGTAACCCCTCAAGCCGTGGCGATGGCGTCGAAGCCCGAGCTGATGATCACCCACTCACCCGGATACATGTTCGTCACCGACATGCACGATGAAGATTTAGCGGTGATGTAACGACACTCGATCGAAAATCACTCAACCTGCAGAAAGCGAGTGCCGAAGATGACCGCCAATGACCCCTTTGCCCGCATTGAGGACATCGTTCTACAAGACGACATGCGCGGCATGACGTCCCTGAAACCGCACATGCCCGAGGGATACATGGAGCTGTGCGCTGATCTATTGCTAGAACATCCCGGAAAGATATTCATCATCACCGGTTTCTACATCAT
>JAAXHR010000004.1 GCA_012270805.1 Dehalococcoidia bacterium | reverse complement strand
ATCCTTGGCGGTCGCATCAGACTGCGTGTTATCTGTAGTTGGCGCTGTGGTTTCGGTCGTCATGTTTCGAATGTGGTCATTAATTTCCATACGGATCGGCCGCGTCCCGTATACCGTCGCCCATGAAGTTGAGCGACAGCACCAACACCACGACGGCTATACCCGGCATCAGTAGCCATGGTGCGAGGGCGACTGTTTGTAGGTTCTGAGCGGAGAACAGTAACGTCCCCAACGATATTGCAGGCGGCAACAGTCCGAGGCCTAAGAAGCTCAGAGTGGTTTCACTGATGACCATAAACGCTAGACTTAAAGAACTGGCAGCTGTGATGTGGCTGTAGAACGAAGGTAGCATATGCCTGAAGATAACGCGGCGCTGACTAGCTCCTGCCGTGATCGCGGCGGTGACGAAATCTTCTTGCCGCATAGCCAAGAAACGTCCGCGAACGACGCGCGCTAACTCCGTCCACGCGAAGAGTGAAATTACGATCGTGATAGCGAAGAATCGTCGTTCGACTGACCAGTCTGCCGGGAAAGCAGCCGCCAAGCCTAGATAAAGCGGTACCGTTGGGATCGAACGGAGGATTTCTATCGAGCGTTGTATGAGGTTATCGACGAATCCGCCGTAAAAACCCGATATGGCACCAAGTATGGTGCCCATAATGAGCGCGATTAAGATGCCGAGCAATCCGATCAGCAACGACAGCCGGATGGCCAACATAAGGCGTGAGTACTGATCACGACCTTGCACATCGGTGCCCAAAATGAACAAAGTATCTTCAGCTGTCACCTCAGGATCATTGATGCTGAAGAGGTGTCGGTCGAGGTTTATTCCGAACAGCGAATACTCGTAGCCTTTACCGAATAGTTGTACATCCACCTTTTGGTCGCAGTCCGGCTCGTACACCTTACGGAAAAATTCGTTACGCGTTCCGACCAACTTGCACGCGTGCAGGTCGGGTTTCCACCCATCGAACAGACGTAACCATTGCGGCGGCGTATACTGCCGATCAGCATCGCTGTCATACGGATCGTTGCTTGCGAGAAAATCGGCAAATACGACCACCAAATATAAGAGAGCAACGACCACCGTCGCGGCCATCGCGAGGCGATGTCGTCTGAAGCGGCGCCAGATAAGCTGGCGCTGCGACATAATCTCGATCTCGTCTTCGTCGTTTCGATCGACGATTTCCTGGGCATCAGATCTTGGCCCGGTCTGTGATCCGGCAACCATGGCTTTAATCGTCCTCCAGTCGAATGCGCGGATCAACCCACGCGAGGAGCAGATCGGAACCGAACGTTCCGATAATTGTCAACCAACCTGAGAAAAGAATCACCGCGCCTGATAGATATACGTCTTGTGCTGTAAGGGCCCTTAAAAAGTCCCTACCAATCGTGGGCAAGTCAAGCACCGTGGACAAAATTACACTACCGGAGATTATGAACGGTAGGATATAAGCAGTCAGCGAGATTACCGGGTTCAATGCGTAACGCACCGGATATTTCATTATCAACTGAAATTCGGAAACGCCCTTAGCCCGAGCGGTCGTAACATATGGCTTCTTCAATTCGTCGAGCAAGTTGGCACGCATGATGCGGATCAGCGTGGCAGTGCCTGCGGTGCCTAAAATCATGACAGGTAAAACCAGGTGTTTTCCGAGGTCTATTGCTTTTGCAAACGACCAAGGCGCGGTCCGATATCCAGCTGAATATAGATCGGTCGCAAGAAAACCAGTCAAGTCAAAAATCAGGTACGCCACCACAAGTGCTATCAAGAAGTCAGGTATCGCAAGTCCGAGATATCCGAAAAAGGTCGCTACGTAATCGCCTATCGAGTACTGCTTGACGGCAGAGTAGATGCCGATAGGTATGGCGACAATCCAAATAAATATAATCGCTCCTGTACCTAACAACAACGTGTTCAGCAAATTCATGCTGAGAACCGTTCTCACGGGGGCATTGAACTCGAACGAAAAGCCGAGTTCACCTCGAAGTATGCGCGTGATCCACTTTGCGTACTGGACGTAGACGGGATCATTCAACCCATAAAATTCGCGCAGGCTCTCAGCTTCGTCCTCCAAGATGATGTTTCCGGTGTTGAGTTGAGTCGCGATGTACGTAGTCACGAAATCACCGGCGGGGAGGTTGATGATCACGAACGAAATCACCGACACCGCCCACATGGCGATGACCGCGTAGATTAATCTTCGGAGAAAGAAAGCCAGCATAACGTCAGGCGTTGTCTTGAGCCCGGTATGCGGGCTTTAACGAACGCACCGGTACCCTCCCTCGCCGAGTGCGAGGGAGGGTACCGGTTGGCGCCGAACCCTGTGTAAGGGTTCGACAAGCGGTTCAGGAACTACTGACCTTCCATCGCGTTCTCGTCGTCGATCCACCACTGCTCAGGGAATGCGTTTCCGGAAGTCTGGTTGTGGTACGAGAACGGCAACGGGTTCGGGATGTTCTGAACGTTGTTCTTGATGATCGCAACGTACGTCGGCTTGTTCATCACCGTCGTGATCGGGTTGACGTTCAAGCAGTTGAGCTCAACGACGCGTTGAAGGATTTCGTTGTACCGCGCAGGTCCAGCCGTTGACTGCGCTTCGTCGTAAAGATCCATCTGCTCTTTGATCAAGTCGTTGATGCCGCCCGGGTCCGTACCGGTCTCACCACTGGACTGGTGCCAGTCACCGTACAGACGACCGGTGTTACCACCGCCGCCCACCGGCAACAGGTGCTGCGGCGTGATCAGGGTAGTCGAACGCGGTGACGACTCCCAGTTGGTCGTCATCAGCTCGTTGAGCAACGCACGGTCGCCGTGGAGACCACGCTCGAGGGACTGGACTTCGGCATGGACGCCGATGTTGACTTCCCACTGTCGGGCGATCATCTCGTTGATGGCCGGGTAGTCTTCGAACGCTGCCACGACAGACGGCAACTGGATCGTCAGCCGCTCGCCGCTTGGCATCAGACGGAAGCCGTCCCCGTCTTTCTGTTCAAGACCGATGCTGTCCAAGATCGTGTTCGCTGCATCTGGGTTGAACTGGACATCGTCCTCGCCGATGTACTTACCGGGGTTGTCCGAGTCATCGTAACCCTGGCAGAGGCCTGAAGTCGCGCCTATGCCGAGGAAGAAAACCTCGTTGATCTGATCACGTTCGATACCCAAGGAGAGCGCCCGGCGGAACTCGACGTTCTGGAGGTAGCTCTGAATCTCAGCGTTGCCGTCCCAGGTTTCGTTCACGTAGATGTTGGCGATACCTGACTGCGGTTGGCGCCAGAACTGGATACGGTAGCCAACAGACTCTGCGTTCTCGAGGAACAGCGGCAACTTAGCGATGTTGATGTGGCGACCCATAACCGTGTAGTTACCCGCCAGCGCGCTGAGGTTCAAGACCTCAAGGTTCTGCGCGAGAGTGAGCACGACGCGGTCGATGTACGGGAGCTGGTTGCCCTCCGTGTCAACTGCGTAGTAGTACGGGTTGCGCTCGAACGACCACTCGTTCGTGTTGATGCTGCCAGTGACGCGCCAAGCGGTAAGCATCGGAGCGTCGGGGTTGGCGTTGGCGTGGTTGCGGTCCAGGAAGTATGTGTACCAGTTGTCGAAACCAGCTTCCGCGGCCTTGCGCTCAGCTTCTTCCAATCCGACGAAGTCGGGGTGGAACTGCTCGAGGTAGTGCCTTGGCGCGTATAGCCCGTCACCACCGTCGCCGCGCGTGTGCTGACCGGCAACGATGACCGATGCCACCAAAGTCACGAACGGAGCATACGGCTCGGGTGAGGTGACCTTGAATGTCTGCTCGTCAATCGCTTCGAACTGGATCGTCTCGCCGCCCTTTTGCGTCCATGCAGGCTTGCTCGGGTTCAGTTCTTCGTTGTGGAGCATGTGGTCGACCCAGAACATGATGTCAGCCGTGGTAAAAGGCTTGCCGTCAGACCACTTGTGGCCCTTGCGGAGCGT
>JAAXHR010000394.1 GCA_012270805.1 Dehalococcoidia bacterium | reverse complement strand
GTGGCTATGGGAGCGAGGCCGGCGGCGACGGCTGCTGCGGCGCCACCGCTGGAACCCCCGGGGCTTCGGGAGGTGTCCCAGGGGTTTTTGCCGGTGATGCCGAGTCCGTTTTCGCATGTGCCGACGAATCCGAGTTCGGAGCAGTTTGTTTTGCCGAGGATGATGCCTCCGGCATCGAGGATGCGTTCGAGGAAGGCGGCGTTGTTTTTCGGGACGTGGTCTTTGAAGATGATGGAGCCACTGGTGGTGCGGATGCCGGCGGTCATCTGGTTGTCTTTGATGGGGATGGGCAGGCCGTGCAAAGGGCCGAGGGCATTGCTACGCATAATGGCGTCTTCGGCGTCTTTCGCTTGTTGGAGGGCGATGTCGTGGGTGACGAGGAGGAATGAGTTGAGTTGATGGTCGATGTCCTCGATGCGTCGGAGGAAGAGTTCGATTAGTTCAACAGGAGAGACCTGTTTGGTTTTGATCAGATTGAGGAGATCGGTTGAGGAGGAGTATGCGAGTTGTTGGTTGAGCATGGCGGTGGTCCGATGAGTAGGCTGAACTAGGATGGGTACGATCGGAAATGATTTTAATGACGGGTGTTTTTGGAGTGCGATTCGGGCATGCCCCGTGTGAACCCCTCTCTTCAGGCAGAGCGTGAAGGTCTCCCCTTGTCATCAAGGGGAGAGTTGGAGAGTCGCGTCTCCTTCGTTTCGCGAAAGAGACTAGAGGCGTGTTTGCACTTTTGGGCTAGTTATTAGAAAATAATGGAAGTTGATGGAAACTAGTGGAACTTGCGGGATGCGACTGGCGAGTAAGGAGCTTTGAGCATGGCCAATCTGAAAGTGCGCGATGTTGCTGAGCGTTTGGATGTCAGCAGCAAGACGGTCTACAAGTGGCTTCGTGAGGGGCTGATACCTGCGAGTCGGTTGGGAAGGAGTTGGATCGTTTCGGAGGAGGCGCTGCAGGCTGCGCTTGCTCCCGGGTCTAACCGTCCGCTGGCGAGCGCGGTTGTCGATCAAGGCGCGGTCGCATCGACGTCTGGTTCTGCTGAGAGTTCAACACAAAGATCACGATCTCGTTCTTCGGAGCCGGTGGTTCCGGCGAGACCGGTTGAAAGGAGAACCCCTGTGGGTCGTATCAATGTTGCGGTTATTGGCTTGGGCAACTGTGCCTCTTCTCTGATTCAGGGCATCCATAAGTATGGTGAGGTCGATGAGAACTCGCCTGCGGTGCCGGGTGTGATGCACAACGTTCTTGGCGGTTACACGATCGGCGATGTGAATGTTGTTGCGGCTTTTGACGTGGACAAGGAAAAAGTGGGGGTTGACATCAACGAGGCGATCTTTGCGAGGACAAACAATGCTTTGCAGTTCCATGATGTTCCTCGTGCCGGGGTTCCGGTTGATCGCGGAATGACGCATGACGGGAT
>JAAXHR010000096.1 GCA_012270805.1 Dehalococcoidia bacterium | reverse complement strand
GGTTCCGCCATTCAATCTGGCATGTATAACGACCCCGCCGTCGGGCGATGTTGGCCAGGGACTCCAAACGGCCCCGACGATGGGAGATCCGCGGTGCATCAGTGCCACAGAGACGGCGTGCGTCATCGAGCCGTTGACGTAATTCGTGGTACCGTCGATAGGGTCGACTGCCCAGATCAGATCAGCTGCCGGATCGACCTCTTCGGCATGGTCCTCCTCCCCGAGGAATTGGTGATCCGGAAAGTTTTCAGTGATGATGTCGGAGATGATGATTTGAGAATCGCGGTCCACATCGGTAACTAAGTCGCGGCCAGGGCGGTCGCTCTTCGACTTGATCTCCATGATTGACGTGATGCGTTCCAGCACGAAGGAACCGGCTTTGGATGCCGCTTCGACGGCGACATCCTCGAACTCCTTGAGCTTTGTGTCATCGAGTTCAGGCGGCATAGTGTTTAGTGGCATGAGGTCAGCTAGCTCTTGATACGGGTGGGATGCATCTAGATGAATCAGACGCGACGTATGTAGATGTGCAATAGACTGAATCTTAACGACAGACTTCAAGCCGAGTTAACAGTGACTGAGATTGCAGCGGGTAGCGACGAATGAAGTCAGCAGGTGTTCAATGAAAAACGCGCAGTCGGTTAGAAAGCTCAAACGCGACCCCGGCATCGTGTCTCGGATGTATTTCACGATGCTCTTGATCGGCATCCTGTACGGCGTGTTCGCTTATATATTGATGCGGCTTGGGATTCCGTTGGTGTTCATCGGCGTGATTGTGCTCGGGTTGGCGATATTCCAGTACTACATGTCGGACCGTTTGGTGATGATGTCTACAGGCGCTAAGGAGTTGTCGGAAGAAGATGCGCCCGAGCTTTTCGCGATGATCAGCGAACTTGCGGATCGTTACGGTATGCCGATGCCGAAGGTGGCGATTATTCAATCTGCTATGCCCAACGCATTTGCAACGGGCCGCAACCCTAACAACGCTTTAGTAGCGGTGACTACTGGGATTTTGCAGCGGTTGACCCGCCGCGAACTGCGCGCGGTGTTAGGTCACGAGCTTGCGCACGTCGCAAACCGAGACATGAAGGTGCTGGCGATTTCTAACTTTTTCGTAACGCTGACGAGCTTTTTGATGACGATGTTTTTCTTCAACATGCTATTCGGCAGGCGCGATGCCGGCGGAAGTTCAGCCCCGTTAATGATCGCATATCTCGTGACGATACTCGTCTATTTCGTCGGCAAGTTGCTTGTGCTGGCGTTGACGCGTTATCGTGAATACGGAGCGGACCACACAGGTGCTGAGATTTCTGGCGACCCGGGTGGTTTAGCCGACGCGTTGCAGAAAATCTCGATGGGCATGGACTACATACCAGACGATGACTTGCGCAGATTGCAGACCGCGCAAGCGTTTTTGATCGCCCCGGCGCTAAGAGGTTTCGCGGCGAACATGTTTTCGACGCATCCCCCGATGGAGGAGAGAATCGCTCGACTGCGTGAATTGGAAGCCGAGATGCGTTACGGGTATCGAAACTGATGGGCTGGTTCTTCGGTCGGAAGAAAAGCGCCGACACTATGTGGGACTCGATGTCTTCAGTCTCGCAGATGGTGGCAAATTTCAAGCGGGATGGTGAGGCGGTGTCGCCTCGACGACATGCTGGAGTCGTCTATCGTCACGACGATGGTCTTCCCTTCTTGGAATCGCTCGCCGAACATTTGGACGCGATCTTGTACGAAGGCCCGGGAGCGACCAAGACGGCATACGAGATTACGGACGACGATCATGGGATGCGTTGGGCGATTTTGAACGATGGTAACTTCGAAGATTTGCTCAGCTCGATATTCACGGTCTCTAACGCCATCAAGATAAACGGGGGTGGTCCGAACCTGCTTGCGGCCGTGTTCCAGATCGATTTCGCAAACCACGCCGTCAATCCCCAGATTCACGCCGGCTCGGGTTACGTGAACGCCTACCTGATCTATCGTTTCGATCGGAACAGCTACTACCCATTCGTGCCTACAGGTGACAACCCGGGTGAACGGGATCGGGAGACCGAACGGATGCTCGGATCGTCGATCCGCTCAGCCGGATTGAAGACCGAAAACGCGATGAGGGAGTGGTTGGGTCTCTGGGGCATTCCCTTTTAGCTTCTGATCGGCAACGGATTTTCGGATATTGAAATCGGTCATTGCAGTCGCTGCCCCAGATACGTTCGCGGCTGACCGATTAGTCGATGACTACGATGTCGGCCGGGAGAATATTGTCGAACTCGGCTCAGATCAATCGGAACTTCACAGCGATACCTCCGGGTTGCTGATCTACGCCCCTGACGACGGTACGAGTGCAATGGATGTTTCAGTGCTTGTGAGCCTCGCCTTGGGAGCCGAGATACCGATACTCGGATCCGCGGTCGGAATGCATCGTCTCAATGTTGCGTTAGGTGGAGATGTTGCCCGAAAAACACCTGAGCACATTGCTGACGAGACGAGGCGGCGCAACCGGAATTCCATCTTTCTAGCGCCTGGAGCAAAGGTTTCATCGACGATTGGTGGATCGGGTTGGTTAACGCTCCCGTGTAACCATAAGAAAGGGATTCGGCAGTCAGATTTGGCGCCTGACGTGATGGCTGCAGCGATCGGAAACGACCGAGTCGTTGAGGCTTTCGAGATACCCGGATTTCATTGGGTTTTTGGTGTGCAGTGGGACGTTTTTGGCGCGACTAACTTGCCTCGCGGGTTCGACAACGTTTTGATGGCGTTTGTCGAGCGCGCAATGGGCAATTAGTACCAAATATCGCCGCGAAACGTTCCCCGTTTCAGTTTGAACGCGTCGTTTCGCGTTGTTGGCGAATCAGGCGCGCGTTAGAATTGATTCCAGTACAGAATCGATTAAATCGCGCCTCATTTTTCTAGTCTCGCCGAGGCGCGAAAAACTATCGAAGCCACGAGTTCTTTAAGGTGAATGCGGCATGGTAATCGGCACCGACGCGGGTGAAATTCGGACCATCGGCATCGAAGAGGAGATGCGTTCTTCGTATCTCGATTACGCGATGAGCGTAATCGTTTCTCGGGCGCTCCCCGACGTGCGCGACGGACTGAAACCCGTGCAGCGTCGCATACTCTACGCAATGCACGATCAGGGCATGAGGCCGGGGTCGTCGTATAAGAAATGCGCGCGTCTAGTCGGCGACGTGCTGGGCAAGTACCATCCCCACGGCGATTCGCCGGTTTACGAGGCATTGGTGCGGATGGCGCAGCCGTTTTCGATGCGGGAGCCGTTGGTTGATGGACAGGGCAACTTCGGCAGTGTGGATGGCGACCCGCCCGCCGCGATGCGCTACACCGAATGTAAGCTGGCGGCGATCACCGAGTACATGCTCGGGGACATCGAGCGTGAAACGGTCGATTGGCAGGAAAACTTCGACCAATCGCTCAAAGAGCCGACGGTTCTGCCAGCTCGTCTGCCAAATCTACTCGTCAACGGCGCATCCGGCATCGCCGTCGGAATGGCCACGAACATTCCTCCGCACAACGTCGCCGAAGTTTGCGACGCGATCGTGCATCTAGTTCGAAACCCGAACGCTGGCGTCGACGAGTTGATGCAGCACGTCAAGGGACCTGACTTCCCGACCGGCGCGCACATCTGGGGCTCCGAAGGAATCCGTAACGCCTACGCCACTGGTCGCGGACGCATCGTAGTCCAGGCGACGGGCGAGATTGAAGATGTCGCGAGGCAGGACCGCAAGCGTATTGTATTTACCGAAATTCCCTTCCAAGTCAATAAGGCGACGCTGATTCAACGGATAGCAGAGTTGATCAAGACGCGTCGCGTCGAGGGTGTGTCGGAGGTTAGGGACGAATCGGACCGACGCGGGATGCGTATCGTGCTGGAGCTTCGCCGATCGGCTTCTCCTGCGATCGTGATGAACAATCTCTACAAGCACACTGCGTTGCGCTCGTCCTTCTCGGTCAACATGATCGGACTGGTGCGTGGTGCCCCGCGGGTCTTGAACCTGCGGCAGGTGCTCCAGTACTACATCGAGTTCCGCGAAGAAGTCGTGCGCAGGCGTGCCGAGTTCGACCTCAAGAAAGCGCGCGCGAGGTTAGAGGTCCTCGAGGGACTCAGGATCGCCATCGACAACCTCGACCAGGTCATTCAGATCATCCGCGGTTCGGCCGATGTCGAAGAGGCACGCGTGAGCCTGATCGCCGAGTTCGGATTTTCGCTTGTTCAGGCTCAAGCGATCTTGGACATGCAGTTGCGCCGATTGGCGGCTCTTGAGCGGGAAAAACTCGAAAACGAGTACAAGGAACTTCTCGAAACCGTCGAACGACTCGAGGCTCTTCTCGATGACCCCGCAAAGGTTCGAGCGGAAGTCATCAAAGAGACGCATCAGCTGAAGCGCAAGTACGGCGGTGAGCGTCGCACGGTGATTCACACTGAAGAACTGGGCGAATTCCGACGCGAGGATATTGAGCCGCACGAGGATGTTGTCATCACGCTGACTCAAGGCGGTTACATCAAGCGCGTCAAACTCGACACCTACCGTAAACAGCATCGTGGTGGCAAGGGCGTCAGCAGTCAACGTTTAACGCGGGCAGATGACATCACGGGATTCCTGCAAGTAGCAGATACCCACGACACCCTGCTATTCTTCACTGACCACGGTCGCGTCTACTCTTCGCGAGTCTTCGAGTTGCCGCCGGATCAATCGCGCCAGTCGCGTGGCACATTGGTCCATAACCTGGGTTTCAACATCGGTCCAGGCGAGACAGTTCGACAGATGATGGTAGTCACCGACATGCATGCGCCGAACACCTATCTCGCGTTGGCGACGAAGCACGGCGATGTTAAACGAATGCCGCTCGAAGCGTTCGCAAATATCAATCGCGCTGGACTAAACTGCTACAAACTCAAGCCAAAAGAAGAATTGATCTCGGTCGCCATGGCGCAGGACGATGATGATCTGATCTTGGTAAC
>JAAXHR010000079.1:475-9385 GCA_012270805.1 Dehalococcoidia bacterium | reverse complement strand
CCGTCGCCAGTGCAGATGATGGCGTTAGTGGAGGGCTCGAACACCCGTCCTGCCCCGCCAGCGGCCATGATGACGGACTTCGCCCAGATGGAGTGCAATTCACCAGTTTTGATGTCCAGTGCGACTACGCCGACGCAGCGACCGTCCTCAATGATCAGGTCCGTTACGAACCACTCTTCATAGGTGTTGAGCCCGTACTTCAGCGCCTGTTCGTACAGAACGTGCAAGATCGCCGACCCGGTGATCGCGCCCACGAAGAATGTGCGGGCTACTAACTGACCGCCAAATCTGCGAGTGCCCAGCCTCCCATCGTCGCCTCGGCTGAAAATGACGCCCATCCGCTCAAGTTCGATGACCGCGTCGCCCGCCTCGGTGGACATGATTTCGACGGCGTCTTGATCTGCTAAATAGTCGCTTCCCTTGATGGTGTCGAGTGCGTGACCTTCCCAGTCATCGCCGCGATCCGTGAGAGGTGCGTTGATACCGCCTTGTGCAGCGTTAGAGTGGCTGCGGACGGGATGGACTTTGCTGATGACGGCAACATCCAAACCGAGACGAGTGGCTTCTACTGCCGCTCGCAGTCCTGCTAGACCCGCTCCGATAATCAGGACATCGTGTTTATACATCCGCTCTCCTAGCTTCATCGAGAAACGCGGATGCACGGGTGACCGCCGCTATTGTCAGCGCATCATCGATATCGCCATTCATACACATTCGCCGCAAATCGTCGACGGTCGTTTCGACAACCATGATGTCTTCAAGTTTATCTTGCGGCAAAGGGTCGAACTCCAAGCCCGTCGCTACGTATCCGTGCGAATACTCCTCGCTATAGCCAGACACCGGAAAGAATCCCCCGATGGGCGTGAATTCCGACGCGCGGTAACCCGTCTCCTCCCGCAACTCGCGGTCCGCAGTGACTTCCGGAGGCTCATCGCCGTCACGTGTGCCAGACGGCAGCTCCAAGGTGTAGCATCCCTGCGCCGCGCGCCACTGTCTGACGAGCAGCACTGTCCCATGATCAGTAATCGGCAGCATCACGGAAGATCCCGGATGCTGGATGATCTCCTTAGTGGCAGGAGGCCGATCGCCCATCTTGAGCATGTCTACGCGTAGCGTCAGCTTTTCGCCGCGGAATATCGTCTTGGATGCGAGCCGCTCAGTCTTAAGCGGCAAACTCTCATCGTCGGAGGCGGTCAACTACTCGACTCCTCGCCGCGGCGCACTGCACCGATGCGCATGCCCAGTCGATGCGAAAGCCCCTCCCAGAAGCCGCTCTTCGGATCGCCACGCAAAAACCTGGCGCAACGCTCGCTACGCGATATCGACACGGCGTCACCCTCGCAAATGTTCCGGCTGATGTAACCATCTACTGTCAGCGTAGCGTTTGCTCTCGAGTCCAACGTCAACTTGAGGACACTGTTCGCGTCGAGAACCACTCCTCCGAATTGACTCATGTGCGCGGCGATCGCCTTGAGCAGGAATACCGGCGCACTGGGATCGATTACAGGACCTCCTAGTTGCAACGTATATCCGGTCGATCCAGTTGAAGTTGCGACGATCAATCCATCGCCGCGGTAAGTCGAAAGCTCGACATCGTCGACAACCGCCTTAACCTCGATCATCCGCAGCTCAGCGCCGCGATGCACTGTAACATCGTTCAACGCGTGCAACGATTCCCCGTCATTACCGCCAAGTGTCGCCTTCAGCATGGCGCGTTCATCGATGCGACCATTCCCTTCGAGGTACCATCCGATTCCCTCCAGAGCGTCCCGCGAATCGATCTCGCTCATGAACCCGACACGACCCATATTCACACCGAGGACGGGAATCCCATAAAGCGAAGCAGCGTGCATGCCACGCAAGATCGTTCCGTCGCCGCCGACAGTGATGATGAGGTCGGTGTCGCGGAGCCGGTCGTCGGCTTCTTCATGAGCCAGCGTGCCCTCGTTCGCGCTCCACCATCGGCAACGATCTTGGTACCTCTCCACGATGCGTTCAGCCAACTCGGCAGCCTGCGGCAACAGGCTGTGATGGGCTATGCAGACTACTTGGAAGCTGCTCACGTTCGGCCGTCCAATGGGCGTGATTTACGGACGAGTAACGCCGGGAGCTGTTTTGCGCCAGACCACGATCTCGCCGATCAAATAATCGTCAGAGATCTGTCGACGATTTCCAGTATGAACCACGGCACTATGCCGAAAAGCAACGCTCCGGCAACCCCGACGCTGACCGCCGCCAGCTCCCCGGCTCCAGGTTTGATCGGATCGGCATCATCAGACTGCCCAAACATGATCACCCCAACGACTCGTAAGTAATAGTACGCCGCTACGACCGTGTTAACAACCGCCACTACAGCCAGCCAAAGCAACCCTTGGTCAACCGCAGTGCTGAATATCACCGCTTTGGCCATAAAGCCGACCGTAGGTGGCATTCCCAACAGCGACAACAGGCCAATGGACATGAGTGTGGCGAGAACAGGCGACCGTTTCACCAACCCGCTCAAGCCAGCGATAGTGTCGTCGCCCGTGCGGTGGACAACGGCGGCGAAAGCAAGGAACACCGCAAGATTCGTGAACGCATATCCGGCGAGGTAGTACATGATGCTCTGCGGTCCAGCGACCATGCTGCCGCTTGAGGACGCGACCGATACCGCGGCGAACCCGACCATTATGTAGCCGGCCTGCGCGATCGTAGAATACGCCAGCAGTCGTTTGACGTTCGTCTGTGACAACGCCATCAAGTTGCCGACCGTCATACTCGCGGTCGCGATCAGAGCGAACAATATCTGCCAGTCCTGCGCTACCGAGTCGAAGCCCGCAAACGAGTAGAGAAGCCGCATCAAAACCGCAAAGGCGGATGCCTTGGATGCCACCGACAGGAACGCCGCGACTGGCGTCGGAGAGCCTTGATACACATCCGGGACCCACATGTGCCAAGGGGCTATCGCCATCTTGAAACCGAAGCCGGCAACGATCAGCAGAACCGACAGCATCACCGCGAGCGATCCGAACGGCACCCCAGATTCGAACGGCAAAGCCGTCATTCTCGCAACAATCTCGTCTATCCGCGTCGCGCCTGTGTAGCCGTACAGGAACACCAGACCGAACAACAGCAACGCGGTCGACAACGCGGACAGTATCAGGAACTTCGCGCCGGCCTCGATCGAGAACCCATCGCGTCGCAACGCCGCCAACGCAACCGCCGGTAACGCGGTGGTCTCTAGCGCGACGTAAATAGTTATAAGTTCGCTCGCGCCGACAAGGAGCATCATTCCGGCCGCCGCGGTTAGCAACAACGTGAAGAACTCGCCAAGGGAATCCTTAAACTGTTGCAGATATGGCACGGACGCCAGGATCACGACCGCGGTCGCGCCGATTATCAGGAACTGGAAGAACAGCGCAAAACGATCTGCAATGAACGTGCCGTAAACCACCGCTTCCGAGGTCGTATCGCCGAACCATCCGAACCACAGGTTCAGCGCCAAGAATGTAGGCGCCACGAGACCGATGACGGCGATCCATGACAGCGCGCGCTTGCTCCCGTAGCGTCGCCGGCCAAACATCCGCTCCGCCAGCAACGCATCAGCGGACAGCAGCACCAGCGCCAGCGTTGCCATCGCGATGACGGGCGATAACGCCCAGTAGTCCTGAGCAGTCACTAGCGCAATATCCCTTCAATGCCGATCTTGAAAACATCGACGATGACTTTCGGCCAGATGCCAATTACGAATATCGGTATTGTCAAAACCAGTATGGGTACCAAATCCAACGGCTCGGCATCGTTCAACTCCTCGAACTTGTCTTCAGTCATCCCGCCCTCTGGCGGCCTCGATCCAAAGAAGGTGCGTTGGATCATCCAAAGCACGTATCCCGCCGCCAAGACAACTCCGAACGCGGACACGCTCGCCGCCCATGGCCATACCGGGAACGAGTTGAGGAAGACCATGATCTCGGAGACGAAGCCCGACAGCGCGGGGAGACCGAGGGAGGCGAAACCCGCTATGAAGAAGAAGATGCCGATAACGGGCATTCGACGCCACAATCCACCAAGATGCGGGATGTGCCGTGTGTGCGTTCGGTCATACGCAAGTCCGACCATCAGGAACGCCAATCCCGTGATAGTGCCATGCGTGAACATCTGCAATGCGGCTCCATTGACTCCGCCCACCTGGACCGCGGCGTTGCTCCCGCCGATCGCGGTCAATCCCAGCAACACGAACCCCATATGGCTTACAGACGAGTAAGCGATCAATCGCTTCATGTCAGTCTGACGGATCGTAACGATTGCGCCATAAACTACGCTGATAGCGGCCACCACGGAAAGTATTCCCGCCGTGTCGTGCACCGTGAAGCCGTTCGTTTCTTGGAAGAATCCGATGTTGATTCGGATCATCCCGTAGCCCGCCATCTTCAGCAACACGCCCGCAAGCATCACGCTTACGGCGGTAGGCGCGTCGGTGTGGGCATCCGGCAACCAGTTGTGAAGCGGCCAAACCGGCAGCTTCACGGCGAACGCGACTAGGAAGAAGGCGAATATCAACGATGCCGGAGCTATCAGATCGACACCCGCGATCTGGTCTGCAATGCCGACGATTCCCAGTTCCGGCACCGGAACCATCGTCAGCGTGTCCACCGCGCCGGTTAGATAGACAGCGAATATCCCGACGAACATAAACGCGCCACCAGCTAGTGTGTAGAGCACGAACTTCATCGCCGAGTAGCGCGGCCGTCCCGATCCCCAGATCGATATCAGCATGAACATCGGGATCACTTCGAACTCGAAGAAGACGAAGAACAGCAACAGATCAAGGCTGACGAACACTCCCATGACCGCCGATTCCAGGAGCAGCAACCACAAGAAATACTCGGAAACTCGCAGATCGATATTCCGAGATGAGAAAGCCGCGGCCATACCCAGCAATCCGGTCAGCAGTACCAACGGCGCGCTCAACCCATCCACGCCCAGGAGGTACGAAGACTTGATCGTCTCCGCCGACAACCAACTGAGGTGATCGATGAACTGCACGCCGCCCGCGTCGCGGTCGTAAGCCAAGAAAACGATCAGTGACAGAATGAACGTGGCGACCGTGCTCAATATGGCGAACCAACGGACGATCCGGTCCTCAAGCTGCAATGGCTTGACGCCCAGGATGACCAGACCCGCGAGCGCAGGCAGGAACACCGTCAGGGTCAATATGCCGTTGAATTCGCTCATCGTCTAGTCGTCATCCGTCAACTACTGAGCCACCACCACGAAGATCACGATCGCCAAGATCAGCCCAACTAGCGAGACGATGCCGTAGGTTTGAACCTGTCCATCCTGCACTTTCGCCAAAGCCCGGCCAGCGCGATCCGTCCAGCGATACAACTGCACGTTCACGTTGTCGAAACCCGATATATCCAGCCTGTCGACGAGCTTCGCAAAGTAGCTGTAGAACAGCTTGGATACGATCAAATCCTCGTACAACTCGTCGAAGAAGTATCTGCGCCTGAAGAGCGTATAGATCGGGTTCTTCTGTGCGAGCCATGCCGGCAAGAGGTTCGGCTTCGGCACAAATACCAAAGCAAGTGCCACGCCGACAACGGCCAACACCGTCGAGATCGCGGCGATCAGGTAGTCGAACTCAGGTTCGGAACCAGCGTGAAGCTGCGCCTCGTGATCGTGGAAGACATCTACGTTTCTCTCGACGACGAACGTCGCGAACGCGTGCTTGTTGACAACATCCAGATCGACCACCGGGTTGGTGAAGAAACCGATGACGATCGCTAGGAAGGCGAGCATCGCTATCGGCGCCGTCATGGTGAGCGGCGATTCGCCGAGGTGAACATGCTCCAAGCCTTCGGGTGCTTCCTCGCCAGACGCCTCGATCTCCTCGCGCTCCTTATCGCCGCCGCCACGGAACTCGCCGTGGAAGGTCATGATCACCGCCCGGAACATATAGAACGCCGTCATCAACGCACCTAAGAGGCCCATAACCAGCGCGAACATAGCGAACATCGAATCGCCATGGAAGGCATGCGCCAGGATCTCGTCCTTCGACCAGAAGCCTGACAACGGGACGATGCCGGCCAGCGACAGACTCGCGATCACCATCGACCAATAAGTGATCTTCATGTGGGGCCTAAGACCGCCCAGGTACCGCATGTTGAACGTTCCGCCAGCATGGTGCACTGAGCCCGCCGCGAGGAAGAGGCACGCCTTGAAAAACGCGTGCGTAAAAAGATGGAACACCGCCGCGCCGTACGCACCGATGCCAAGCGCGAACATCATGTATCCGAGCTGGCTCACCGTCGAATACGCCAACACTCGCTTGATGTCATCAGCCACTAGCGCCATCGTCGCCGCAAAGACCGCGGTTATTGCGCCCACTAGCGTTACTAAGAACATGATGTCGCTGTGCTCGAATAGCGGGAAGAATCGCGCCACTAAGAACACCCCGGCAGTAACCATCGTCGCCGAGTGGATCAACGCGGAGACCGACGTAGGACCCTCCATCGCGTCTGGCAGCCACGAGTGGAACGGGAACTGCGCCGACTTGCCGATCGCACCCAAAAGGAAACCGAGTGCAATCCAAGATGCAACCGACACCGCCATCATCCCGCCAGCTATTGCGTGGTACATCTCCTGGATATCGAGCCACGACGGGTCGATGGAATAGAGATACAAGATCGCCAGCAGGAAACCAAAGTCGCCGAAACGCGTCATCAGGAACGCCTTCTTGGCGGCCGCGGCGGCAGATGGACGGTTCAGCCAGAAGCCGATGAGCAGATACGACGAGATGCCGACCAGCTCCCAGAAAACAAATAGCTGGATGATGTTGCGCGCAGTCACCAATCCCAGCATCGACGCCGTGAACAACGCCATATACGAGAAGTAGCGCGTATATCCGTCGTCGCCGTGCATGTACCCGATGCCATAGACCTGCACGAGGAAGCTCACACCGCTGACAACTACCAACATGATCGCCGTCAACTGATCGAGCATGATTCCGAACGTGATGTCGACCCCGCCAACCGCGATCCAGCTGTGCATCTCGAACTGCTGCGTGCCGTCGGAAACCACCTTGATCAGTGCCAGCAGAGACAATACGAAGGAGACTCCGACCGCTGCAACCGTCAACCATCCCGCCAGATCTGACTGTCTTCCCGTCAAACGATACGGACCGGCAACGACCTCCGGAAGCCATCGCAACACAATGCCATTGATAACGAACGCGAACGCGGGCAACAGGATAATCAGCCAAATTGTCAGTTCTGATGCCAAAGCGAAATTAGCCTAGAGCTTTCTTATGATCTCATCAGCCACGTGTTCCCGGCCCTTGGGAACCATGACCATGAACGGTACGTCTTCGGCCCAATCCAAGATGTCGCCGACTGGCAGTATCTTGGCTGGCAAACCTTCGCCGTCGAGAAGGTTCTTCCAACTCTCGGCGACCTTCAAAGTCTGAGTCCTCTTGTATTCGACCCACATCTTCAGTTCTTCATCTCCGACGCATCGCTTATCTCAACCGACTGCTTCGCCCGGTAAAACGCGAACACCAGTGCCAGCGCCAGTGCCGTCTCTGCCGCGGCGATAGAAATTACAAATACGGCGAAAGCATGCCCGGTAAGAGACGCTCTCACTGCGCTTTCGGTTATGTCGCCGCTAGCCCCGACTAGCGCCGCGGGTACCGTGAACCTCGAAAACCCTATCGCGGCAACCAACACGCCGTTGAACATGAGCTCAAGCGACATGATGACAGCAATGATGTTGCGTCGCGCCAGAACCCCAAAGAGTCCGATGGAAAATAGCGCACCAGCGACGACTAGGACGATCTCGAGCGTCATGCCGCGTCGTCCTCCCGTCGACCGCGAATCACGACTAGCGCGCCGATTAAAGCCGCGATCAACAACAACCCAAGCGTCTCGAAAGGCAAGATCAACTCACGAATCAGGAACGGTCCGACGTGTGACGATCCGTCTACCAACGCGCCTCCGCGCGCATCATCGACACTCCCTTCGACCGCTCGAATCACAGCATCGTCTCCATCCGACGAAGCGGTCTGGTACCGACCTGTCAAACCCGCGATCGCGTCAGGATCGGTCACCTCATCGATTGCCGTCCAATCGGTGTTGTAGGCGACAAAGACGATCGATGCGAGCAACAGCACCGCCGCCGCCGCCGAAATCAACCGATTCTGCGAAAGTGTCCCCGCGTTCGCTAGATCGCCAATGAACATCACCGCAAACGCGATCAGAATCGAGATCGCGCCGACGTACACGAGAACTTGCACGACCCCGATGAACTCCGCATTCAGGATGAAATAGATCGCCGCCACGCCGATGAATGACATCGCCAACGCCACGACCGCGCGCACGAGGTCGCGCTGCGTCACGACGATGATCGCCGATGCGATTGTCAAAGCGGATGCGACGTAAAACGCGAGCGTCGCCCAAACTCCTGAATCGAAAGCCCCGCTCATCGCTCCTCGACCCAACGCTGGTCCAGCGTCTCATCACTCGGCTTCTCGTGACGACCTACTTGGTAGTGATCGTCTTCGGCGCCATCGCGGAACGGATCGTAGTCGCGCTCCTCGAACTGCGGCCTGAACCACGAGCTCGGACGCTTCAATGCCTGACGCAATTCGTCGACCGGTATCACAAGCGCGTCACGTTCGTACTTGCTACGCTCGAAGTCGCTACCCATGTGCAACGCGTCGTATGGGCATGCCTCGACACACAGACCGCAGAACATGCAACGTCCGATGTCGATGTCGAACACATCGATCGCGTAGCTCTCGCCCTCCTGTACATCGAAACCACCAGGACTCGTGACAATCTCGATGATGCCCAACGGACAGTACTTCGCGCATGAAGCGCAACCCGTGCAACGGTCCTCGTACCAGGTGAACTCGTTGCCGCGGAAACGCCG
>JAAXHR010000079.1:0-393 GCA_012270805.1 Dehalococcoidia bacterium | reverse complement strand
CACTTCATCCGGCAACTCGTCCGTCGCTACTGGATACGCGGGATGTTCTACCTGCGGTGCTGGCTCCGTGTAGTCCCCGGGCCTCAACAGTTTGCTGACCGCCCAGATCGAGATGAAGAACACCACCCAGTTGATCGCCGACATTATCAGCAGTTCGGTGATTCCAGGGTCTGGCCAGATGGCGATCAAGATCATGGTGACGAAGATGTTGACCAGGGTCAGCTCGAACAATCCCTTCCATGCAAGAGCGAGGATCTGGTCGACCCTGAGGCGCGGCCACGAGAACCGCATCCACATGATGAACAGAAGAACCAAGACCGTCTTCCCTGCGAACCAGATCTGAGACGGGATCGGCTCCCATCCGCGCCATCCGCCTAGGAACAGCGTCACGAT
>JAAXHR010000136.1 GCA_012270805.1 Dehalococcoidia bacterium | reverse complement strand
AAGGTGGAATCGGGTGGGGAGTTGTTCGATGTATATGCCGACCAGGTGGTTTTGTCGGCGGGCGCGATCTGTTCGCCGCAGATACTGATGCTTTCGGGGGTTGGGCCGGCAGACCACATCAACGAGATGGGCATCCCGGTGGTGCTCGACTCGCCGGGGGTCGGACAGAATTTGCGCGACCACCCGCAGGTTTCAACGATTTTCCGCACGTATGAACATTTCCGTCAAGACCCGCTTGCGTCGAAGATCCAGATCAATTTGAAGTTCACGTGCAAGGGCTCGAAGTGGCGGAACGACATGTTCATACACCCTCTGTCGTGCACAACGCAGGAAGGCGTTTACCTCATATCGAACACGCAGCCGATCGGGATTTCGATGATCTCGGCGCTGTATCTGGCGGAGGCTGCTGGCGAGATCAAGCTGCAATCGACGGATCCGCATGCCCAGCCTTATCTCGACTACAACCTTCTAGGCACGGATTTCGACAAGGAGCGGATGAGGGAAGCGGTGAGGAAGTGCATCGAAATCGGGGAGCAGTCGCCGTACGACAACATCATCGAAGAGCTAGTGGCTCCGACGCCGGAGGAGGCGGCTGACGATGAGCTGTTGAATCTCTACATGATGAAGTGCGTAGGGACCAGCCACCATGTCTCGGGGACCTGCAAGATGGGACCCGACAGCGATGAGATGGCGGTGCTGGATCAATACGGCAACGTCAAGGGGTTGCAAAACCTCAAAGTGGCTGATGCGTCTAACATGCCCGACTGCATCCGAGCAAACACTAACGTCACTTCGATGGTGATCGGCGAGCGCGTCGCCGACTTCATCTTGGAAGGCAAGTAGCGAAGAACTGGAAAACCCAGAGCTACTTGTTTGCAGGCTCCTCGCCTTCGTCGTCCATGCTGAGCGATTCCATGAACTCGCTGAACGCGCTCAGCTTCTCCCGCTGCTCAGGCGTCACCGGGGTAGTTGCTTCTTCATATTCGCGTTCGCGCGTGCTTCGACGTGACGCTTCTTCAGCGGAACGGCGGCCCTGCAGATCGTTGTCCACCTGCTCCAAAACTTCCTCCGCCATGTAGATCGGAACCCGGGCCCTGACAGCCAATGCGATCGAATCCGACGGCCGAGCGTCCAGCACGATCACATCTTCGCCCAAGCGAACGCTAATGTCGGCGAAGAACGTAGATTTGTTCAAACCGCGAATATACACATACTGCACGCTACCGCCCAGTTCGGTGATGGCGTTCAGCAGCAGATCGTGAGTCATGGGTCGCGTCGCTGGTGTTTCACCTGAAACTGCGGCGATCGCCGATGCTTCGTTGCTACCGATGATGATCGGGCAAACACGCCGATCCTCGTGATCCTTGGGTCGAAGAATCAAACACCGCTCACTAGAACCGTCACGCCCCATCGTGATCTGGTGAATCTCCACCTCAAGCATGACGGACATCTCCCTTGACTTGGCAGCGGCTGACAATTTCGATGTCCTGCCAATATACGCGCATACGATACGCCGTCAGGCGGAACATCTACCTAAATACTCTACTACGAAATCCCAAATGCAAATTCGGCAGCAGGGTCTAGTTGTTGGTCACGGGCTGGCTGTCGACGGGTGTTCGAGACCTCATTCTGCGTTGCGCCACCGGTCGTTCAAGCATGACACGTCGACCACATCCTGAACACAATAGGCCGATATCCGCGCCGATTCGATATACCGTCCATGTGCTTGATCCGCAAGGATGCGGTTTTCGCAATATGACCGTGTCCCCGACCTCGAAAGGTACCACTTCTCGGTCTTTCGGGCGATTTTTGGGAGTTTCGGACGGCATGGCGTATCTATCTGCCCGCTGCTATCTCGGCGCGTAACTTTTCCACAGCTCGTCGGGCCGCAACATCGAAATCAGTTTTGGATTGCGACGCGTAGATGATGCCACGGGATGAGTTTATGAGAATGTTTTCGCCGCCGAGCTTGGCCGACTCGGTTGCGTCTCCACCTTGTGCTCCTACTCCTGGTATCAGGAACATCGTTTCCGGATGGGCGGCACGCAACGACGCCAGCTCTTGTGGATAGGTCGCTCCGACTACCAAACCGACGTTACCGCCGTCAGACAGGGAAATGGTTTGACGCGCTACACGTTCAAAGACCATTTCGCCGCTCGGTTCATCAACGACATCCTGAACCTCGATCGAACTGGGATTGGACGTGCGACAAACGACGAATACGCCCTTGTCCGTATACTCCAAGAATGGTGCGACCGAGTCCGAGCCTTGGTATGCATACACCGTGCAAGCATCCACGCGCCAGGCCTCGAACATTGCCTTCGCATACGCCTCAGCAGTGTTTCCCATGTCGCCACGTTTCGCATCCGCCAGCACAAACACCCCCGGAGCGACGTCGCGAATGTATTCGATCGTTTTTGCTAACGCCTCGAAACCGGTCAATCCCAGCGCCTCATAGAATGCGAACTGGGGTTTGTAGGCAGCGACCAAGTCGTGAGTGGCATCGATAATCGAGCGGTTGAACTCGAAAACATCTTCGATCGGCATCTTCGACGGGTCCGGGTCCAAACCGACACAAACACAACTGCCGGATCGCCTCTGCGCTTCGACGATTTTCTCACGCATCGAAATAGTCATCACTGTTGTCACGTCGTATCCTCGTAGGTTCGATGAGCACGCCACCTGAGATTATTTATAACTTCAGCCATACGAGGTCCGACCCGCGCGCGGGCAAACCCATCGAGCCTACCCGACAAGACATCGAGTGGCTCTTCACCGTCCTCTACGACACCTACGGGCCGCGAAATTGGTGGCCAACGGTCCATGGCGGTGCGTTCGAGCTCGTCATCGGAGCGATATTGGTTCAAAACATCGCTTGGTCCAACACCGAAAGAGCTCTGATCAACCTGCGAAACGCCGATGTTTGGTCGTTTCGAGCGATTTTGGAGACTCCCGATGATCAGATGCATCTCCTGATCCGTCCTTCTGGCTACTACAAGGCGAAGACGCGCAAGCTCAAAGAGTTCGCAACTTTCATAGTTGAACGCCATGAGGGCGAATTGGACAGCCTTTTCGCGCTACCTATTGAAGAGATGCGCGACCAGTTGCTTTCAGTTTGGGGCATCGGCGAGGAGACTGCTGACGACATAATCCTCTACGGTGCCAAGAAACCCTCCTTCGTCATCGACGCCTACACCAAACGCCTGATCGAGAGGATGGGTTGGGAAATCAGGGGAAAGAGTTACTCGGCGTACCAGCAACTCTTCCACAATTCCCTTCCTCACGACGTACAACTCTTCAACGAGTACCACGCCTTGATCGACCACCACGTGGCACGTATCTGCAAGAAGAAACCGGCGTGCGACAAGTGCGCGTTTGCTACCCAATGCCCAGTCGGACTTGGCATTATCCAGCCGTGATCGTGATGCTGCTCGTTTTGAAAACGACGTAAACGTCCAACCCTATCTCTATACCTAGTTGATCTACCGCCTCCGAAGTCAACTCAACGACGAAGTCAGCCCCCGCGTCAATGAAAGCGAACGCGCCAAACTCCCCTCGATCAACTCGTCGCACCACTCCGCGCAATACGTTCCTGGCGCTGATCGCCTCTGGCCGTTTCAACGCCAACATGATGTCCGAAGCACTGATTGAAGCCGTGACCTGTTGTCCAGCGCGAAGGTTGCCGGCCTGGGCGATAACCTCAATATCTCCGATGCTGATCGCGCCCGATGCCGACACGGTTCCGACAAAGAGATTGTCTATATCGTCGCTTCCAACCCGAGTTGACGAAACGACCTCGGCGACCAGATCGACGACCGGTCTGAAAGACTTGACCAGGCCTCGCTCAAGAACCAAAGCATTCGCGGCTAGTGCCATCACATCCGACAACGAATGCGAAACGTACACCATCGGAATCGCGTACCTTTCGTGCACTTGCTTCAAATAAGACACGACTTCGTTCCGCAATCCGATGTCCAGAGACGCTACAGGTTCGTCAAGCAGCAACAGTCGCGGCGATGTGGCGACGCCGCGTGCCAATGCAACACGCTGACGTTCACCACCTGACAACGTCTCGGGATATCGATCCAACAACGACGTAAGTCGTAAAAACTGACACAACTCGTCAGGATCAACAGATCGCAGCTTATCCGGCTTCATCCGATACCCGTATTCGATGTTTTCACGAACAGTTTTATGTGGAAAAAGCATCCCGTCCTGAAATACCATGACTACGCTGCGCGCTTGCGGCGGTGTCCTTACTCGTTCGCCAGAAGAAAACAGAGTTTGTCCGTCCAACTTGATGAAACCATCGTCGGGTTCAGACATTCCCGCCAGACACGCTAGCAAAGTCGACTTTCCAGCTCCGGACGGACCGAAAACAGCCGTGATCCCGTTTGAAAACTGCGCGGCGACATCAAGATCGAAATCGCCTTGCCGCAACTTCAAGTCAAAATCGAGGAATTTGTTGGATTCTTCAACCATTTGAACGGATCCCCGCTGCTCCGCGGTTGCGGTAGCTCGAAACCAAACGGTTGTGTATCGCCAGAGCAACGCCTCCGATCGTCACTGACACCGCTGCCAACACCCATGCACTTGAGAAATCTCCAGCAGAGATGCGGGAAAAAATCGCGCTTGGCAAGCCCTGTGTTTCTCCGGGAATGTTGCCCGCGAACACGATCGTGGCACCAAATTCGGCAAATGACCGGATGAAACCCAGCAACAACCCTGCCGCGATGCCACGCTTGGCTAGAGGCAACGTAACGTCCCACGCAGCTCTAAACCGACTGGCACCTAAATTGCGTGCCGCGAAAACCAATCGGGGATCTACCTCGGCCAGGCCAGTCACGAACGCTCTAACCACCAGCGGAAAAGCCACGACCGCGGAAGCGATCGACATCGCAAACCAACTGAACGCTAAGCCTTCCGTCAACGAACCTAACGGTCCAGTCGCGCCGAAAAACCACAGCAGAACAAACCCGATAGCGACTGGAGGCAGTGCCAGTGGCATCGAGACCATCAGATCGACAGCAAACGCCAAACGCCCTTGACTACGCACTAAGTAGCTCGCGACGAGCAGTGCCGGCACCAGCATCCCCAACGTCGCAACTAGCGACGATTGCAACGAAAGCAGCGTTATGTCAAGGATTGATTCCACTGCTTCCTCCCATCAGCGTCTGAACCCGTGACGCTCGAAAATGGCAATCGCTCGCGGCGTAGCCAAGTATTCGATGAATGGGACCGCATCATCGTTGCCAAGCAAAGGCGCGGCATAATATCTGGGCATCGTTTCCATTCCCTTGCCCTCAATCGCAAATGCGATCTCTACATCATCGTTGGACAAGGCGTCGGTTTCATAAACCAAAGCGTAAGCGACGTTCCCGGTCGCGGCGGCGGTGAGGGCAGCCCGGGCATCCAGAGCGGGAATGATCTGTGGCTGAACCTCCGTCCAGACGCTCTGCTCTTTCAAAGCTGCTTCGAAATACTCGCCAGCGGGCGCGGTTTCCGGATCTGGCATCGCGATCCTGCCGGCTCCAACTAACTCTTGGACACTGCGGTGTGATATCGCACTCCCCGCTGGATGCACAGCGACCAATCGGTTGGATAACACCTGAATCGCGTCAACTTCCGATGCCTTCTTTGACTTGACCAATTTGTCGACCGCGGTCCATCCTGCGACGATCACTCCGTCGGCAGGTGCGCCAGTAATGATTTGGTTTGCGATGAGGTTGGACCCTGCGAAATTGAATTGCACGCTCTCGCCGGTATCCTGTTCATACGCAATCCGCACCTCTTCCAATACATCTACCAAAGAAGCTGCTGCAAAAACGAGCGTAGCACGTTCCGTTGAACCACAGGCGGCTGACAGGACGATGGCGACGACCACCGCCGTGGCCGTGGCCACAATCACCCTTGCTTTAACCACGAAGCTGGTTTCCCTGTTAAGATTGAACCACGATCGCATCAAGGCTAAATCCGCGCGCCACAAATCAATTCTTGTCGAGGCTCCCATGCCGAATCAATCGAGCGCCGAATATTCCGACGAATACTCGTTCACCGAGTTTTCATCCCAACCCTTCTACCGCAAGGTCAACTCGCAGCTGGTCGACATGTCGGGCGTATTTAATCAGCATAAGATTATCGACTTGGGTTGTGGCACAGGCGGAATCACGAAACTCATCCTAGACCGCTTGACGGGGACCAAAGAGACTGTGATTTACGCGGTAGACCACTCCGCTTCCGCGCTGAGATCCGCCGTCGATGAGTTGGGGGGGCGTAAAGAAGCTGCCGTCCGATTTGTGCATGCCGAGGCCCAGAACTTGGCATCATCGGTCAACGAGCAGGTCGACGCGGTCATCTACTGCAACTCCATTCACTACGTTAACGATAAGCTTACTTTGCTGAACCAGATCAGAGACCGTCTGCGGCCAGGTGGGATTCTCGCCTTCAACACTTCCTTCTTCGAAGGCTCGCATCCACCTGAATCTCACGATTTCTACCGCCGATGGATGATGCGTTCGCTTCGCACACTGCGCAAAGATCACGGCCTTTTTCCAGACAAAAACGCAGACAAGACTGGTGCGCGACGGCAGTTGACGCCTGAAGAGTATGAGGAATTACTAGAAGCCGCGGGTTTCGAAATCGTTCGAGCCGAGAACCACTGCGTTGGTGTGCCAGAAACCGGATTCCACCACATCAGCGGCTTCCGCGACTGGATCGAAGGCATCATGCCGGGCGTACCGCTCGGAAAAGGTCGTGACGCGCTCCAGAAGTCGCTCAAGCAGGTCTTCAAAGAGATGGAGATCGAGACGGTTCCGAGGATCTGGCTCGGAGTAACTGCGAAGCGCGCGAAGTGATTTACAGTCTGTCGGCCGTTCGATCAAAAGCGTTCGACGTTACCCGTTCACGTACTCCGTCAGCGTCAT
>JAAXHR010000137.1:1016-7683 GCA_012270805.1 Dehalococcoidia bacterium | reverse complement strand
CCGCATCAGTTGAGCGGCGGTCAGCGGCAGCGCATGATGGTCGCGCGGGCACTGCTGCTCAAGCCGCGGATCATTCTCGCCGACGAGCCAGTGTCGATGGTGGACGCGTCTCTACGTGCTACCATCCTCGAATCGATACGAACGTTGAACCGCGACTTGGGTATCTCGGTGGTGTACGTGACCCACGATTTGACGACGGCGTACCAGATCTGCAACGACATTCTGGTGATGTACAAGGGCTCGGTGGTCGAACATGGCAGTGTCGAGCAGGTGATCCGCGACCCGAAGCACCCATACACTCAATTGCTGGTCGAATCGATTCCCCAGATGAGAACAGATCAGGCGTGGGAAGAAGGTGCGGAGGAGATGATGTCGATAGACGATTCGACGGGAACAACCGGATGCAAATTTGCTGACCGTTGCCCGCAGGCGATGGACAAATGCCAGACCGAGCACCCGCCGGGTTTCGTGACGGATGCCGGTCGGGTGGCTGCTTGCTACCTTTATGACGACATGCCGATCGCTGATCGTGCGACGGTTGCCACCTAACTCCCAAGAGATATGACCGACAACGCGCGCCCCAACATCGTCTACATTCAATCCGACCAGCACAATCCGGCGGTCATCGGAGCCTACGGGGATCAGGTTGTCGAGACGCCGAATCTCGACAGATTGGCGGCAAACGGTGCGATCTTCACTGGAGCCTACTGTGGTTCACCGATATGTGTGCCGTCACGGACGGCTCTGGTTACGGGCCGATACCCGTTTGAGACCGAAGTTTGGACGAACGATCAGATACTGAGTTCGGCAGTTCCCACCTACGCTCATTCGCTAGGCGCAGCTGGATACGATCCGGTTCAGATCGGAAGGATGCACTACAACGGACCTGACCAGTTGCACGGCTTTTCTCGGCGCTACGTGGGAGATCATAGTCCCAACTATCCCGGTAGCCCTCGGCCCGTCGATCATGGGCAGTTACACGGGACTGCGGGGCCGGCTCGTGTCAGTTTGGAAGCGTCGGGCAGAGGGCAAAGCGCCTACGAAGTGCACGACGAGTATGTGACCCAGTCGGCGGTCGATTACATCAACAATAAGGGGATCACGCGACGGTCGGGTTTGGATGATTCGCCGCTATGTTTGTCGATTGGTTTAATGCTTCCGCACCAACCTTTCGTCGCACGGGCCGTCGATTTTGACAAGTATGAAGGTCGTGTTGGGATGCCAAATATCCCAGCCGAACCTATAGAAGATTGCCATCCGTACATTCAGTGGTGGCGCGAGCGCACTGGCATCGTTGAGGTTACTGACGAGGAGATCATCCGGGCCCGCGTTGCTTATTGGGCTTTGTGTGATCGTACAGATCAGTTGATCGGCGAAATTCTCGATGCACTTGATTCCAATGGCTACATGGATAACACGATCATCGTCTACACGTCAGATCACGGCGAGCAGATGGGCGAGCACGGGTTGTGGTGGAAGCAGACGTTTTACGAGGATGCGGCGCTCGTCCCGGCGATAGTTTCGTGGCCGGGCCACCTCGACGCGGGCAAAGTCATAGACACACCGATCGATCAATTCGATTTGGCGGCGACCCTTCTCGATGCTACGGGTGCTGAGCCCTTGCCGCAGTCGCACGGAATGAGTGTAATTGACCTCATCAACGATCCCGAAAATGCCGAGTGGAAAGACGCGGTATTCAGCGAGTACTGCATGAACGACTCGTCGGTAGGTTCAGGGATGTCCGCAAATCTGGGTGGTGCAGACGTTCATGCTCGGCCTGGAGGGGTTCAGAATCGGATGGTGAGGTCAGGTGATTGGAAACTCAACTATTACCATAGTTTTGAGCCGCAACTGTTCAACCTTGCGGAAGATCCGCAGGAATTGGTCGATAGGGCGCGGGACCCGAGTTGCAGGGGAGTGAGGGATGAGTTGATGGATCGGATTTTGGACGGTTGGGACCCAGATCATATCCGAGAGCGTATGCAAGTGCTCAAACGCGAGCAGGAGCTCATGGAGGAGTGGGCAAAGAATGTGGATCCGCCTGACTCGATTCGCTGGGATCTGCGTCCAGAGATGGATTATTTGGACTGACAGGCGTTTGGTCGACGCTGTTTGTGCCACTCCTAACAAATAGCCTAAATCCCCAAATCGCCGCGGCAAAAACCCCGAAGACTATCGTGGCGTAGCCAATCAACGCGAACCAATAGGTCCATAACCAGTTGCGTATCGGTGAACCGCCTCCAATGTAGATTTGCTCCATTGACGGGTTAGCGATCACTCCCAAATTGTCGTCGTAAAACAGGAAGTTAGCAGGGAAGCGGTAGTGAAACAGAGTGAGCAATCCTGAAGTTAACAATACGCAAGGGACGAAAAAGGACGCCCAATTGGACAGAGCATCAAGCTTTGGAACTGCGGTTGCGAATCGGATGCTTGGCTTCGATATAGCTATCGTCAAATAGGAGATGCCTAGTGCGACGGAGAAGTCTCGAACGATGTAGAGGGCTCGTGAGATTGCCAAATCGGCGGCACTGAACCATAGCGATACGGCTGAAGACCACCCGGTAATTCCGAACGTCATCGTCAATCCGATCAACCCGACCAAAAAGACGCAAATCTCCAGCACTCTTCTCACAGGACGGGTAGACGCTGAAGCAACGGAACACAGAACGGCAGAGACGATAGATCCGATCAGTGCGAGTGTCAATGTTTGCGGCACGAATTGTAGAGCGTAGGCGATGGTCAATCGGTGAGATGGCGCGTTACGATGCTGGTAATACAGGTCTAGGCAACGTTGGCTTGCTTCAATTTCGGGCTGTTCGAACGCCGACGGTCTCAAGGTCATCAATTTTGAACTCAGCTCATTCGCGCAATCCCACGTCTTTATCCGTTCTTGCAAAGACTTCGTCAATGCACTTTCGTAATTCCCAGCATAATCTTGCGTGAGCTCCCTGACGATTGGTATCGCTTCGGCAACCCCAAAGCGGACCCCAGCGGTTACTGCAACTATGGCGATTACGACCATCATCCAACGCCGTCTTTTCACGCTCGAACCGGACTCGGCCAAGGTATCGTTTCCGTCGTTTCCAGATGTCCGGGATTCAAAGTGATTTGACTCTTCTTCGGTCGAAAACTCTTCTGCACCATCGGCGACGCTTTGTGCCGACCCCAATGAGGATTTCGAGGTCGTTATGAACCTGCCCAGAATATGACGCACAAACCACCATGCCCCGAATGTCACAAAGCCTATCGGGAACAAAACCATCGGCAGGAAAGGACTGAACATGCCGATGTGTTCAAACGCATATGCGGGTTCGAATGTCCATGTGATTGCGGAGGTCTGAACGGCTGACGATGCTGAGGGGAGGAAAATCAATGCGGCATTTGCAATTGCTGCAAATCCGATCCAAGGTGCCAAAGCGATAATCTGCGTGTGGAGTTGTCGGCAGAAACTCTTGGCCGCTCCATCGGCATCATTGTTCGTAAGCCAGGAGCGGCGACATGTGTCGTCATATTGGTAGGCAATGGCGAGGACGGCGAACGTTGACACTGTCGCGACGCTGGAAAATGCTACGATGGCGGACCATCCCACGGCGTGGCCAGCAACTTCGGTCGAATTGATCACACCGAATATGTACAGCGTGTGAGGTTGAGAAAGTACGAAGATGGCGAACGGCACGATAGTGACGCTTCCTATCAGATAAGCAATCAATCGGAGTTTTGGAGACCAACCATTGATGACTGCACCTATAACGCTGCTTAGGACTGCGCCTATAACGACGCTGGAACCGACGACCCATAAAGAAGTCCTGGCACCGTGCAACAGTCTTGAGAAGATATCGCGGCCGAGATGATCTGTGCCGAACATATTGGCAGGGCTGCAATTCCGTGCACTGATTGGTGGGTTTTGCGACGTTGCTAGCGCGTCAATAGCTAATGGGGGGCAAAGTCGATGCCTGAGGTCGGGTTTTTCCGGGCTGAAGGGCGCTAATACGGGGCCAAAAATACCCAAAAAGCAGTAGATGGCAATGATGCCGGCGGGTACCGCTTGCCAGCCGTCAAATACTTTCAGGACGGATTTCACAATGCTATGTCAAACGGTACGGCACGTTCTTCATTACTGATCGTGAGTTCCGGATCAGTAAGCTGGGAATGCAAACTTGCATGATCCGACCGAATCCTGATCGGTTTTCATCATCAGAACGTTTCTCATAACCAACTAATCCAGCTGCCGCAAATTCGGGTCCCACCGGTCACGCATCCAGTCGCCGAGGAAGTTGCCAGCCATCACCACTAGGAATATGGCCATGCCGGGGATGGCGGAAACCCACCAAGCATCGTCGATGTACTCACGGCCGTTGGCTACCATCGCCCCCCAAGCTGGAGTAGGTGGAGGGATGCCTACGGCCAAGTAGCTCAGCGTCGCCTCAGTCAGGATGATGCCGCCGACTCCCAGGGTGGCACTTACGACGACGATGTTGATGACGCCGGGGAGGATATGACGCAGGAGTATCCGACTCGAAGGCGCTCCAGCGATACGTGCGAACTGCACGTAATCGGATTCTCGCAGGCTCAACGTCTGGGCTCTGACTAAGCGCACCGCGCCGGGCCACGATATCAGAGCGAGCAGCGCAATCAAGATTCTGAGGTCTTGTCCGAAAATGCTAACGACGATGAGTGCAAGCATGATAAACGGCAACGCTGCCCATACGTCTACTATGCGCATAATTATCTCGTCGATATGGCGACCGAAATAACCGGCAACCAATCCACAAGCTGTGCCAACCGTCACACCTACCGAAATCGAAACAACGACAACCAACGCCGAGATACGTGCGCCGTGGATGATTCGGCTCAAAACGTCGCGGGCGATGTTATCAGTGCCTAGAATGTAGAACTGACCCGATTCACCAGTCGAAAATGGCGATGTGTTTCTGTCGGTGAGGGAGATGTAAGCGAGAGGATCGTGAGGCGCAATCTGATCTGCAAAGATGGCGAACACGATCAAGGTAAGGATTATTAATGCCGGAATGATTGGCCAACGACGAAGGATGTAGAAACCGTAGCCCAACCAACCTAACGCGTGCCGCCGGTTGACGGACGTCGGTGCCGATGCCGCATCGCTGAGCGTTCTTGACTGTGGTCGGCTTGCCATCGCGGGTTATGCGTAACGAATCCTCGGGTCCAATATCGCGTACAGAACATCCATTGTCAGTACGACCACCACGTAAAGTACGACGGTCAAAAACGTTATCGCTGAGATGAGTGGGAAGTCGTTGCCTTGTACGGCTTGAACGGCTACGCGTCCGAGACCGGGCCACGAGAAGACGGTTTCGATGACCGTAGTGCCGTTGATGAATCCGATAAGTATCAAACCCGAGAGCGTGAGCGGTGGAATGACCGCGTTGCGAAAGGCGTGTTTCCAGATGACGCGGTTGTAGTCAACGCCTTTGGCGCGCGCGAACTTTACATATTCCGATTCCAGTACCTCCAACATTGATGAACGCGTCAATCGGAGATACGCGGCTGCGGGCAGCCAACCAAGGACGATTGAGGGCAGTATGTAGTTCCTCACTGCGAATCCGTCTCCGCGCGTTCCGGATGGTAACCATTCAAGTTCGCCGGAAAACACGAGGATCGCCATGATGCCGACCCAGAAGACAGGCGCGGCTTGTCCGACAAGCGCTATCCCTCTGGCGATGTAATCGAGCAACCTCCCTCTTTGCACGGCAGAGACGATGCCCAACGGTACGCCGAGAATTGTTCCGAAGGTCCAAGCGATTACACCGAGTTGTATCGACGTCCAAAATCGTTCTTGGACAACCGTGAGGACGGGGCGTTGGTGGATCAGACTGTCGCCGTATTGGCCCCGCAGATACCGACCGACCCAGATGACGTACTGGATGACAACTGGTTGGTCGAGGGCGAGTTCTTTTCTGAATCGTTCGCGGGTCTCTTCGGCCAATGCGCCGCCGTACTCGTCCAAGTACAGATCCAAAGGGTCGCCTGAGAGGCGTGAGAGGACGAAGATCACTAGCAACGCGCCGAGGATCGCGATGATCCCATATAAAACTCGGCGGGCTAGGAAACTACGCATCGGTTAACGGATTAACGGTAATGGTAGGGGCAGGTTTCAAACCTGCCCCTACATGGCGGATGAGACGTCGAATTTTGGCAATGCGGCATCCCATGATTGACCAGTTACGCGCTATGGCTGCCAGTCGACTTCTTCGAGGTTGAACCAGCCGCAACCGCCGATGCACATCTGCGGTGGGATGGGCCAGTCCAGGATTTTGGAGCCGTCGAACGTGTTGAACGCTGGTGTTTCGTTCACACCGACGTTAATCGAGACTTCACGTGCGTAGTCGAAATGCTCGATGGCGAGTTCGGTTCGCTTGCGCCGATCGAGTTCCTTCGTCATCTGATCGAAGATCTCGTCCCATCTTGGCAAGATGCTCGCGGCACAGATAGTGCCGCCGATCTTGTGTGAGGTCGTCTCGTTCGACTTCGGCAGGTCGACGCTCAATGCCGAGAAGCTGTCGCCACAGGTCCGGTACTGGATCTGGTTGAACGACAGGTTCACAAGATTCGGTCGGTGCTCAGAGTATGGCGAGAGGTCGAGACTGACTCTGACGTTGAGAGTCGCCAGCCATTCGGCAGCGATGGCTTC
>JAAXHR010000137.1:0-900 GCA_012270805.1 Dehalococcoidia bacterium | reverse complement strand
TTCGGCGTTCTCAGCCCAGGTTTGTGAGTTGACGGAGATGTTTGTGATGTGGTTGACGTAGCCGAGTCCGTTGAGAATAGCGGCGTTGATGCCTTCACGGTCAACTGCCGCGGCGAGCGCCTGTCGCACTTTGATCGCCGATTCCATTGAGGCTTCGTTTCCGTACTCACCGACCCAGGGCAGGGAGGTGTCGTATCCGGGTCGTTCGAGCGGCGTGCCTTCGGCGTAGTGATGCGTTTGCCAGTAGTTTCCACCGAAGTAGAGGCCATTCATGCGGGCCGCTGTTGGGTCCGCGGAAAAGCCTTGTGCCACGAGATCTGGGACGTCTTTGAGCGCGATGTTGGCTGCGTGCGCCTGGCCCGTCTCGAGCATCGTCTTGCGGACCGCGGCTTCCGGCACTGCCAGAATCTCGACGCGGGCCATTTCAGGAACCTTGCGCCAGTGCGAGCTCTGCGCGTTCAGCACGGCGCGATCGTCAGATGACCATGTCTCGAAAATGAATGGGCCGGTGCCGATGAATTCGTCGACCATGCCTTCGGGCCCGAACTCGTCGAATACCTTCTTGCTGTGGACGCCCATGCTCTGCCAGTATGGGCTGAGGTTGCGCCTGAGGACTCCGACTTCCCAGAGGTTGACGTGCATGCGGACCTTGCTCGGGTCGATGACCTCGAACTCTTTCGCCATGGCTCGGAAGTCACCAGCTTGGTCGTGACGGGAGTCGGGATTCGTGTTCGGGTTGGCGTTGTTGAAGCTCCAGGCGACATCTTCGGCGGTCATCTCGCCGTAGCCACCGTGGAACTGGACGCCGCGGCGGATGTCGAAGTCGACCCATGACTGGTCATCAGCGACGGTCCATGCGGTGGCGAGTCTTGGGACCGCGTTGGCGCTGGAGTCTAGCCA
>JAAXHR010000010.1:10932-11883 GCA_012270805.1 Dehalococcoidia bacterium | reverse complement strand
GCGCGCAATGTGCCTTTGATGCTGCCGAAGCCGAGGAACATGAGCCAGAGGACGCCGAGGGTCACGTGGGCGCCGTGCAGGCCGGTGAGGATGAAGAACGTTGTCCCGAACAGATTGGTTCGTGGAGTGAGTCCGAGATGGACGAAGTGGTTGAACTCGTAGACCTGGAAGAGGAGGAAAATAGCGCCGAGGACAACGACGGCGAAGATCCAGAGCGTTCCGAGTTTTTTTTGCCCTTGCTGGACATAGGCGAGGGCGAGTACCATCGCCAGCGAGCTCATGAGCAGGACGAAGGTTGAGACCGACGTGATGGGGATATCGAGGACGTCGGAAGGATAAGGGCCGACGAGGCTTCGGTTGCGGTATACGAGGAAGGTGGCGATGAAAGATCCGAAGAACATGACATCGGATCCCAGGAAGGCCCACATGAGCAGCTTTTTGTTGCTCAGACCGGTCGAAGTGTTTATGACTTCGCCGTGTTCGCTCTTGATTTCGTATGTGGCGGATGCGGATGCCAATTGAGGGAGCTTTCCGTTGGTATGTCGGGCCTAGGTGAGTTTAGTTCTATCAGTGGCCGTGTGATGCACCTTCGGGTGCTGGATCGTTTACTGGTTCCATGGACCAGCCGATGAGGCCCCATAGAAGGATGACGACGCCGACGATGATCACAGGGATGATGGTCATTAGTCCTGCGCCGATGATGGTGAGGCCGATGGCGAGTATGAATGGGTAGTAGGACATGTCTGGCAAGTGGATGCCGTGACCATGGTCATCATCGCCATGATGGTCTGATGCGTGGGCTGGTTCGTCTCGGTGTTCGTCTTCCATGTCGTCGTCGAACTGGGCGCCTGAGGGGACTCGGAGTTCACCTTCGTGTTCATCGTGGTAATACTCGGCGATGAGTTCAGGGTGCTTCGTGAACCACCAGTCGTCGCGGTGCTCAACGTTGGG
>JAAXHR010000010.1:9992-10780 GCA_012270805.1 Dehalococcoidia bacterium | reverse complement strand
ATCTTGCCCAGCGTTTCGCTGAGCATATATCCGGTCGTCTTTGGCCACCAGAAGTAGATTCCGCCGAATATGGCCATGATTGCGCCGCCGAATAGGACGTAGTGGAAGTGGGCGACGACGAAGTAGGTGTCTTGTTGCTGGGCATCGGTGGGCACGGAGGCATGCATGACGCCGGAAAGACCGCCGATGGTGAACATGGCGATAAACGAGATTGCGAAAAGCATTGCAGTTGAAAAGCGTATAGAGCCTCCCCACATTGTGCCCAGCCAGTTGAAGATCTTTACGCCTGTCGGTATTGCGATAGCCATCGTGGAGATAGCGAACGCGGAGTTGGCGGCGGGGCCGAGGCCGACGGTGAACATGTGGTGGCTCCACACGAACCACCCCATGAATCCGATGGCGACACCAGCGAATACTAGGAAGGTATATCCGAAGAGCGGTTTGCGTGAGAATACGGGCAGGATCTCGGATACGATGCCCATTGCTGGGAGGATGAGGATGTAGACCTCGGGATGTCCAAAGAGCCAGAAGACGTGTTGCCAAAGGACGGGGTCGCCGCCGGCTGCGGTGTTGTAGAAGTGGGTTCCGTAGAGGCGGTCAACCTGAAGTTGGATAAGTGCGACGGTGAGGACTGGCAGTGCGAGAACAATGAGAACGGAGGTTACGAAGGTCATCCATGTGAATACGGGCATTTTCGTCAGGGTCATACCTGGAGCGCGCATGTTGAGGATGGTGACGATGAAGTTCAAACCGGCGGCGATTGATGCGATACCAAGGATGTTTAGGCC
>JAAXHR010000010.1:0-9965 GCA_012270805.1 Dehalococcoidia bacterium | reverse complement strand
AGGAATATCCAGAAGCTCAGTGCGTTTAGGCGCGGGAATGCCACGTCTCTGGCTCCGATTTGGAGTGGCACGAGCCAGTTGAAGAACGCTGCTGAGAGCGGCATCACGACCAGGAACACCATGGTGGTGCCGTGCATCGTGAAGAGCTGGTTGAAGAGTTCGGGATCAATTAGAGTGCTGTCGGCTTGGGAAAGCTGCAAGCGCATGATCAGGGCTTCGATGCCGCCCACCAGGAACCAGAGGAAGGAGGTTACGGCGTAGAGGGTACCGATGCGCTTGTGGTCGACGGTTGAGATCCAGCTCCAAATGCCGTACTCGCCCTTCGGTCTGGGGAAGATGCGCGGGAACCTCAATGAAGTGGGTTCTCGGTCTATTCCTGGATGTGTGGTCTGCATTGGTCTGGGAGATTTGCGGATGCGAGATTAGTTCCTTAGTCTTCAGTCTATCCGAGAAGGTTGAGGCTTATTTGAGTGTCGATATGTAGGCGATTAGATCGTCAACCTGGTTGGCTGGCAGTTTTGGCACGACCATCGAGTTGGTGAAGCCGTCGACGATGAAGGCGGCGGGTTCGTTGATCGATTGGCGCATGTAATCTTCTGCCGAAAGGCTGGTGCGGGTGCTGGCGCGGTCGGTGATACCGATGAGGCTAGGCCCAACGATCGTTGTATCCGCATCGAGCGAGTGGCAGGCGTTGCAGCCGATAGAGACGAACAGTTGCTCGCCGCGTTCTTCAGGAGTGCCTCCCGTGATCTGGGGTGCAGCAAGTTGCTCGATGTCGCCGGGGACCAGTCCGAGAAGGTAGTCTGCGATATTCTCGACCTCTTGAGTCGAAAGGTTGATCTTTTTGTCGGTGCGTTCCTGATAGACAGCGGCATGGTCCTGCATGGAGGTGCCGATCTTGATGTCGGACGGGTCGTTGATCCACTTGATCAGATTTTCGCGTGAGTTCTCTTTTATGCCTGCGCCGAGGAAGAGACGCTCGCCGTAATGCGTCATGTTAGGCGCGGAAACTATGCGTGAGTTTTCAATGTCTTCGAGCCAAGTCACCCATCGGGAGTCTTGTTGCTGAATTTCGAGGGCGTAAGCATCCTGCCTCCAAGAGTCGTTGGTGTGACAGGTCTTGCAATTAGTGGCAAAGAGTACTTCACCTTGTGCTTCGGCACTGCCGGGTTCGAATGGTTCCGGCGGTGTGCGCATTCCGGCGACCCACTGTTGGAAGCCTTCTTCGGTGTGAGCGATCACGCGGAAACGCATGTGGGCGTGCGCGATGCCGCAGAATTCGGCACATTGCCCGTCGTACACACCCGGCTCGTCGGCGATGAACCATAGGAGATTGTCGTTGAGAGGCACCATGTCGATCTTGCCGGCGAGTTTAGGTACCCAGAAGCTGTGGATGACGTCTTGAGATGCGAGTTTCACATTGACCGGGCGGCCGATCGGGATGTGCATCTCGTTAGCGGTCACGACTTCTTGGTTTGGATAACGGAACTCGAACCACCAGCGGTGACCTATGGCCTCGACTTCAAGGACGTCGCCCATGTCGGTTGGCGCTCCACGCTGCTGCTCCCAGATGCCGATGATGGTTGGCACGGCGATTGCGGCAATCACGATGGACGGTAGCACTGTCCAGGTGATTTCGAGCTTGGTGTTGCCGTGGACTTGCTTAGGGATCTTGTCGTCGCGGCGGCGGTATCGGATTGCGGCGTAGATGATGGCGCCTTCAACGACTATGAATACGGCGACCGCGATCCAGAAGATGAGGATGAAGAGATCGCCTTGGTCGCGCGCAACGGGGCCACCGTAGCCGAAAGTGGATTGTGGATGTTGAGGCGAACACGCCGCGAGGATAGAAGTTGCGGCGAGAGCCAGCACCACTAGTGCGAGCTTATTGAATCTGGAGGGAGTCAGCCAGTGTTGCATCTAGATGCGGTCTTGTCCTAATTGGTATGACAGCCTGTGCGCTACTTTTTCGGCTCTGCTCATCTGACCTTGGCGTGGCTTCCCTCGGGAATTCGACATCAAGTCTAATCTCGTGATTAGAATATCATTCCGCGCCGCAAGTCGCAAAGTTAACAACTTCTGAGCCAATCGTCAATCGGTTTCATGAACTTTGCGGACGGAATTTCTAAGAAGCCTGCGCGCAGTACCCGAGCCATGTATCCATCGATTCCCCGACGTGTGTTGATAGCGACGCAGAACGCGGGCAAGGTGCGCGAGTTTCGCCGGTTGCTTAAGGGTCTAGCTGCGCAGTTCCTAGGGTTGGACGAATTGCCGTCCGTCCCTCCGCCGAGTGAGGATGGATCGACGTTTTTGGACAACGCGCGGATAAAAGCACGTTACTATTCACAACACTTCGGAGAATTCGCGTTGGCTGATGATTCGGGGTTAGTGGTGGATGCGTTAAACGGTGCGCCTGGGGTTCACTCAGCTAGATACGGTGGTGATGAATTGAGCGATGAAGATCGGACGGATCTCTTATTGAGCAGGATGTCGGACGTGCCTCGAGAGAACCGCACGGCACGGTTTGTGTGTGTCGTTGTGGTCTGTGACCCGAAATTGCGTGATGATTTCTTGCACGCCCAGGGTACCGTTGAGGGAAGGATTGCGTTTGAGAAGCGCGGAGTTAATGGTTTTGGGTATGATCCCGTGTTCGTTCCCCACGGTGAGAGGCGAACGACGGCTGAGATGGGTTCGGAAGAAAAGGATCGATTGAGCCACCGTGGGAGTGCCATCCGAGCTATCGCTCCGGCGTTGGAACGGTTGTTGCTTGGGGGATAGGGACAAAGCTTGGAGTCGATTGTTCGACGGGTACAATCTCAAACACGCAAATCCCCACTTCTCTAACGGGGTATGAAGAGCATCAGCGCGTGACATCTCTATCTATAAACCGCAAGGTCCAAGATACGCTGGGCCGAAACGTCCGGGATTTGAGAATCTCGGTCACAGATCGGTGCAATTTCAGATGTCCGTACTGTATGCCGGCGGAGATATTCGGCGAGCGGTACGAGTTTCTGAAGCGCGAAGAGATTCTGTCTTTCGAAGAGATTGTTCGGTTGGCTCGGATATTCGTCGGGTTCGGTGTACAAAAGATCCGGATCACTGGTGGTGAACCGCTCGTGCGCTCCGATGTTGCGAATCTGATCGATGATCTGGCTTCGATCGATGGCGTGACGGATCTAGCGATGACGACCAATGGATTCTTACTGCCACGCTATGCGCAGGATTTGAAGGATGCTGGGCTTGATCGCTTGACGGTCAGTTTAGATACCTTGGACGAGGAAGTCTTCAAACTCATGAGCGGTCGGCCCTACGGACCAGAGAAGGTTCTTGAGGGCATTGAAGCAGCGCATGATGCCGGGTTTTCACCATTGAAGATCAATGCGGTGGTTCAACGTGGTGTCAATGAGCAGACCATCGTCGAGACTGCGGAGCATTTCCGTGGCACGGGCGATATTGTCCGTTTCATCGAATTCATGGATGTCGGCAGTCTCAACGATTGGGATTTGTCGCAGGTAGTTTCCGGCAAGGAAATCATAGACCTGATCGATTCCAAGTTCCCTCTGGAGCCGGTTGATGCGAACTACAGAGGCGAAGTGGCATCGAGGTACCGCTATGTGGATGGTTGCGGCGAGGTCGGAATCATCACGTCGGTCACGCAGCCATTCTGTGGCGACTGCACCCGCGCACGATTGACGACTGAAGGTCGGTTGGTCACATGCCTTTTCGCGACGCACGGGACCGATTTGAAGAGTCCCATGCGATCGGGGGCCTCAGATGATGAACTTAGCGAGATTATCGAACGCGTATGGATGGCGAGGCGCGATCGGTACTCAGAGCTTCGGTCAGCAAAGACTGACATGACTAGTGTCCAATCTGGTCGGGAAAAAATCGAGATGTTTCGCCTTGGAGGCTGATTCGGCGAACGCGAGATTGATGCTATTGATTTACGATGTTTCAATCGAGTGTTTTGGTACGATGGGTTGATTTCCATCTAGTCGATATGACACAACAGACGAAAACGAAAGAAGAGAAGGCGACGACGGTTCGCATCAATTGCGGTGTCGACTACCAGGCCCATCAAGGGTTCGGCGCGTACAGCGCGATGGTAAAGGTTGGAGACGAGCAACTTGATCCGATTGCCGGTGTAGTCGACGAAGATGCCACTTTCATCCGGTGCTGCTTGATGGCAGCGGTCAAAGGGATTGAGGCGGTTCAGTTGACTGGTGCGACAGTTGAAGTGGTGACACCGTCGACCTGGGTTGCGGAGACGGTCGGTGATCAGGACCAGTTAGCGGCGTTGCGCGCGAACGATTGGATCGACGCTGACGGCGAAGAGATAGTTCATCGTGATTTGCTTGAGTGTTTGGCGAATAATATCAGTCGGCATGAACAGGTGAGTTGGATACTCGCTCAAAATGTCGGACGCCGAAATCGTACGGATGTCCAAGCCCCGAACGAGGATAGCGATGGCGAGAGCGAACTTGCGCCTGATTGTCACATCTCCTACGCCGCAGCAACGGTGGGGAATTCTGGTGTCGGAGCGTATTGCATCGAGTTGAAGATGCCTGGCAAGGTGGAAAGAGTATCTAGCAAATTCCAGATGACGAATTTTGCGAGGATGCACTTGACGGCGTGCATCGATGCGTTGCGGGAGACACAAAGGCTGCTGAGAAAAGACGGATTGCGGATTATTCTGGACACGCCTCACGAACTGACTGCGAATGCGGTGAACCGAGGTTGGTTAGAGACTTGGAGCCGGAACAAATGGAACCGCCGTGAAGGTGACAGGGTGCGGAATGCAGACTTGTGGCAAGAATTTCGACGCTTGATACAGCGGCACGAGGTTGAAGTTCGCCTAGCGTTGGATTCAGCTAACTCGGACGTAATGTTGAGGCAGGCCCAGAATTTGGCGAGGCGTGAAGTGGATCGGGTTCGCGAGGATGTGGAGTTCAAAAAGCAAGAGGAGTTGGCGGTCAAAGAAGGAACTTTGATCCGAATCTTCACGGACGGATCGGCGCTTGAGAATCCCGGCCCCGGAGGGTGGGCGGCGATCATGGAAGTTAGGGGCAAACGGGCGAGCCAATCGCAGGGCTACAAGCATTCGACCAACAACCGCATGGAACTGATGGGTCCGGCGGTGACTCTGGACTTGCTGGTCAAGCTGCAGTCGGAAGCCAAGCTCCCCGATGTAGAAAAGGTGATCGTGGTCACAGATTCGGAGTATCTGGTAAGTGCGATGACGCGTGGTTGGGCGAAGCGATGGCGCAAGAATCAGTGGATCAAGCAGGACGGTGACAAGGCTAAGAACACCGACCTCTGGAAGCGCATCCTTCACGCAAGTGATCGGTTGAAAAAGGTCGAGTTCCGCTGGGTGCGAGGTCACGCGAGGTTTAGCGAAGCGTTCAGCGCGGAGAATGAGATGTGCGACAAGCTGGCGAAAGAGGCGGCGGGGCAGTCGGAAGACAAGCTGCTGGTGGACCACGGGTACGAGGAGTAGTTGGGCTTGACCAGAAGCGGTCGTGAAACATGAGCCCTGCTGCAGGAAAAGACCTCGTCATTTACTCGGATGGTGGAGCCATCGGGAACCCTGGCCCGGGCGGATTTGGGGTGGTTGTCGAAGCGGACAGTAGGAGGTTGAAACTGTCGAGAGGATATCGACGAACGACGAATAATCGGATGGAGTTGATGGGCGCGATCGCGGGACTGGAGAGCACATCCGAGATTGGGAAGGGGCGACGCACTGAGGTGGTAACCGACTCGCGGTACGTCGTGGACGGGATGTCGAAGGGATGGGCGAAGCGGTGGCGTGCAAATGGTTGGCGCCGCAATAAGCAAGGGGATAAGGCATTGAATCCCGATCTGTGGAGTCGATTGCTTGATGCGGTTGAGGATCGAGATGTCGGTTTTCAATGGGTGAGAGGCCACTCAGGGCATCATCAGAACGAGATGTGCGATGCGATGGTGGGCGAGGCCTCCAAGTTGCCCGATAGTGAAAAACTGATCGACGAGGTGTACGAACGTGGAGGCAGCGCAATCAAGGCTCAAGCTGCGGCATTCCCTACCTTGGTTGATGAAGTTGGATCGCCCACGAACGAAGGTGATGGGGTAGAACCGAATCTGACACACATCGACTCTTCGGGTGAGGCGAGGATGGTGGATGTAGGCGGAAAAGAGATCACGGATCGCGTTGCCACCGCAGTTTGCGAAGCATTGATGTCGGCAAGGACACTGTCGCTGATCCGTTCCGGCGGCATCGGCAAAGGGGATGTGATTGCCACGGCGAAACTCGCGGGTGTGATGGGTGGCAAACGGACCGCGGAGCTGATCCCAATGTGTCACAACATCCCGATCTCGCAGATCGAAGTCGATATCGAGGAGTTGGATGACGGCTCGGGGTTGAGGATCGAAGCGACGGCGCGGGCTACATGGCGCACAGGAGTGGAGATGGAGGCGATGACGGCGGCCTCGATTGCGGGACTGACAGTTTATGACATGTGCAAATCGGCAGAACGCGGGATCCGATTGACGGATTTGAAGCTAGTTCGTAAGAGTGGAGGCAAGAGCGGCGAATACGTTGCTGATTGACTGGTCGTGGGTGCCTCGATCTTGACCACGTCGTTCGGTGCAAATACCATATTGGATACGGCGCAAGGGTGTCCCAAGGGTCGTTTGAACAGTGGCGATGTAGCTCAGCAGGTTAGAGCGAGCGCTTCATAAGCGCTAGGTCACAAGTTCGAGTCTTGTCATCGCCACCAGACTTCCTAAGCCAACGATCTGGCCCCTGTTCCTGACGCAGTCGGCGCCGATACTTCTGTTGAGGGCGGTTAGCTCAGCTGGTTAGAGCGCATGCTTCACACGCATGAGGTCGGAGGTTCGAGTCCTCCATCGCCCACCAAACCTGCTTGAAACGCGTACCGTCGCTTTAAAACTCAGGTTCCTCCCGTGATGTAGTCGTGCACAGAATCGACGCGGGCATCATGGGTGGTAGGCTAACGGATAAGCCAAGTGCCTATCATATTTTCGAATAGCCTACAGTTTTGTCGTGTCTGGACATCGTAATAGGAAAGTACCCGTACTGAGTATGACGCAAACTCCGAATGTAACAGGTGTACAGCCACACTGACCGTCCTCTCGTATCAGGTACGTTTCCTGACAAAAACTACGTCGTAATGAGAGAGGATATGTTTCAGGGGCATATGCAGGGACCAGTAGCGATGTGTCATCTCCCACGATTACTTGGTTGGTATCTGGGGACCGGCGGCAGGCATTTTGTGTTCAGTTGTGTGTTCCCGACTCTTGTACTCTGCGCTATTCTGATGGCTTCGTGCGGTCAACCGAAAACTTCGTCAACGGACGTTACTACCGTTGCAGCAACGCAGTCGCCGGCCTTAACGACCATGCCAACCCCTACAATCTTCGACGCTATCGTCCAAATCGAGTTTCCTACTTGGGTCGATGAATCCCCCGAGATGGCGCGGATTATAGCGACATCCGAAGTGATAGCCAAGACTAGGTTCGTATCAATCGATTCCACCATTAGAAAACATGACAACTATGGGTACGAAGTTGAACTGATCTATAAGTTCGAGGTCGTTCAATATCTGAGAGGAAACGGTGCCGATCAGCTCGAAGCACGTTTGAGTAGCGGACCAAAGTACATTGCGTTCCCAGATTGGCTTGACGAAAGGACGAAGAGCGAGGCACAACAGCTTGCCACAAGTTGGTTAGCTGGGAGCAGAGCCCGAGTCGGTAATGCGCGGAATGGGATACTCTTTTTGGATCAGTCAAGCCCGCGCGAGGATTACCGCTTCACTAGCACCAAAGGAGGGCTCCGCCGCGGTGATTATCCAGTTCTTGGGGAGACGTGGCTGATTGAAAACGAGGACTCAATCTACCGACACCAATTCACGGACAAGAAATCCGCAACGATTTCATTTCTTGATCTCAATACCCGCATTCAGGAATTGGCATCCCTAATGGATGGCGAGTACGCCGAGTGCATTGACGGAACACTGTCCCGAAGGAACCGGGTTAGGGAGCAGATTCTCGGCACTTACCAAGAATTGACTTTGGGTGGGTATAGCGAACCGACAGCTTTTCCCCGGCACAAAACAGAGTTCGTTCCGGAGGAGTCCTGGTTTGTATTGGGATTCCGCCGTCCGCCCTACCAGACACCTCGTTTCAGTGACTATTGGCTAGACGGAAAGGATAGCGACCTGTTTGCTCTCTCTAACCGTGCCGATACAACATATACCTTCGAGGGTTTCACTGAAGCCCGCGCCCTGCCCCACGGTGAATACAGCGTCCACTACAGTCAGTATCACAACTCATTACCATGTGATCGACGGTTCCCCGTCTTTGACGATGCTTGGCGGAGTGCTGATACAACGGAATGGATCGTCGAAATTCCGGTCCAGAAGAACGTCACTCTTGAGGCTTTCTTCGACCCAGTGGATCATGGCGCGAGTGTAGGTGCCTACGCCTCTGACGGCAACATTAGCCCCGACTCATTCCTCGTTACACCCTTTACTCCGGCTACAATCGCCGGACTTGATTGGGCAGACGGGACCGTAACGATGAAACTTGAAACCGCCATCGTACCTCTCGGACAACAGGTGGAGTTCATTGATCCAAGCCGCAACGTACTCTTACGCCTGAGTTTCGACGATGCTGATGTGGCCGAAGAATTTGAACAAAAGATCTTGCGCTGGGGAGTCTGCGACCAACCGTGGATCGATGGTGACAAGCTCATGCTCCGCGTCACGTGGGTTGGTCCAAACTGGGACAACGGCACTAACGACAGCGGGTGCTAATGTCTTGGATGGCTAGCCATCCAAGCAACTGCATAAGATCAATACCGATCTTCGGCTATCGGTGGCATACGAGGCACTGAATCACTGAAGTGATCCCGTCGCAGTTCACACGATGCGCGCCAGAATTCGGATCAATTAAGAGTGTGATCGAACTCGACGATAGCTCCTTTGAGCCGTCGCCCGAAGAAGAGTTGCGTCTGTGGAAGGATGGCGATTGATCCTCGTTACTGCGGCACATACTAGTTAGTCATATGATTAGCCAATCGAATCCTAAGGGAGTTGGTGATGGTCACAGTTAACGTACATGAGGCGAAGACACATCTTTCGCGGTTATTGGTTCAAATGGAGGCTGGAGAAGATGTGATCATCGCTCGTAACGGCAAGCCGGTTGCGAAGTTAGTGCAAATTCGTCAACGCGGGCAACTGGTTTTTGGGTCTATGAAGGGCCAAATCGAGCTAGATGACAGCTTTTTCGATCCGCTACCTGAAGAAGAATTGGCCGCATGGGAAGGTAGTTGAACGATGTAGCTACTGCTGGATACTCACCCCTTAGTTTGGTGGTTCTCCGGAAACCAGAGTCTCACCCCGAACGCGCGACAAGCAATCGAGGATGAAGGCAACGAAAAATTCGTGAGTGCAGCAATCGCTTGGGAGATGTCGACTAAATTTCGACTAGGCAAAATGCCTAGTGTCGAAAGATTGGCGATTGATTTTCGGGCCAGAGTCACAAGCCAAGGATTCACTGAACTTCCGATTACCGTTGAACATGGAAGTCGAGCGGGGTCGTTGCCCGGTCACCATCGCGATCCATTCGACAGGATGTTGATCGCACAAGCGATAACGGAGGACTTGGTGCTGGTATCCAACGAAACTTTGTTTGATCAGTATGGTGTGCGGAGGCTTTGGTGAGTTGGTGACAGGAAACGTCGCGATGCGACGGGGCCGAATCGCGGGATCGCGTCGCGATCGTTCGGATTAATCCTGACTGATGGCTGTTTGTGGATCTGTCGGCACGGATTAGTCCAACTGCCGGCCCCAATGCTCCACAGCTTGTCCGTTGGCGAAGCGGACTATCTCGATTGTCCGTTTTTCATACGCGCACCTTGAATCCGAAGTATCTATTGGACCTGGCTCGCACCAGAACAGCTTCGC
>JAAXHR010000234.1 GCA_012270805.1 Dehalococcoidia bacterium | reverse complement strand
CACCCTACATGGGGTACCAAGGTGGGGTTAACATTGCCTCTTTCGCTGGATGAAAGGGGCGCGATCAAGCGTAGCGATGTGAGCGAAGTATGCCTGAGGGGGAGTGGGCTCACACCAGCCACACCACCACCCTCCCTTCAAATCATTTCCAATCCCACACATCCTAGTTCAAACAACACCTAAAAACTGCTACCCTAACCTAATCAGCGACACTTACGGATGCACTGCTAGGGGGCAGGGTTTATGGCGAGCAGGAAAGCTCTAATCACCGACTACGTCTGGCCCAACATCGACGTCGAATCCGAAGTCTTGCGAACCGGCGGCGTCGAACCCGTCGTCGCTCCCGACACCTCCGAAGCAACTCTCGCTGAATTGGCCTCGGACGCAGACATAATAATGTTCTGCTTCGCTCAGGTCACAGGCAACGTGCTCAGAGCCGCCGAAAAGTGCATGGTCGCATCTCGCTACGGCATCGGTGTCGACAACATCGACATCCCGACCGCCACCGAACTCGGCATCGTCGTCACCAACGTGCCCGACTACTGCATGGACGAAGTCACCGACCATGCTCTTGGCATGATCCTCGCCCTCAACCGGCGACTCGGACAGCACGATGCTGAGGTCAAACGAGGTGGATGGGCATCGGTGGCGCTTGACCAGCCTATGCACCGCACCCGCGGCGCCACTCTCGGCATCCTCGGATACGGACGCATCGGACGTTCCATCGCCGACAAAGCAGTAGGTTTCGGCATGAACATCATCGCATACGACCCACTCATCGAACCCGGCCAGAGCATTGGCGACGTCGAGATCGTAAGTTTCGAAGAGGTGTTGAAACGCTCCCACTTCGTCACCGTCCACACTCCCCTAACACCCGAAACCGAAGGCATGATCGGCCACGACGAACTAGCCATGATGATGCCCGGATCCATAATCGTCAACTGCGCTCGCGGCGGCATTATCGAAGAACAAGCTCTAGCCGACGCTCTAAACTCCGGACACCTGGCAGGGGCCGGCCTAGATGTCGTTGAACCAGCCCCCCCGCCCAATGACCATCCCCTCGTATCAGCCAAAAATATCATCATCACCCCACACACTGCCTTCTTCTCACAAGCCTCAACAGTAGAACTAGAACGCCGTACCGCCCAAGAAGCCCTACGCGTCCTAAACGGCAATCCGCCCGAAAACCTTATCAACCCCGACGTAATGGGAAGGAGCCGTGTAGGAATCTGATACGAAACTCCCCTTTCGCCATGCGAAAGGGGAGTGAGCAAGCATAGCGACGCGAGCAGGGTATGTCCGAAACCACGTCAAAACCCACTGCACCCAGCTCTGCCTTTCTGGATTCCAGCCTCCAACGGAATGATTGTAGTCACATAAATCCCCTCTCCCGCTGGGCGAGAGAGGGCTAAGGGTGGAGGGACCACTATGAAAATTACCAAAGTAACTGCCATCCCCGCCTCATCATCGCCGCGCGGCCAAGCTCGCAACTACGTCTTCGTCAAGATCGAGACGGACGAAGGCATCACCGGTTGGGGTGAAGCCACCGCCGGTCCGCTCGCCGTCGCAACCATGGTCGACGAATTCGGCGAAGTCTTGATTGGCAAAGACCCGCACCGCATCGAACAGCACTGGCAGACCCTTTACCACCACTTCCACGTCCGAGGCGGCGTAGTCCAGCTCTCCGCAATCTCCGGCATCGAGATCGCACTCTGGGACATCAAAGGACAAGCCCTCGGCGTCCCCGTCTATGAACTTCTCGGCGGCAAGATGCGAGAGAACATCTGGTGCTATGGACGCTGGGACGGTCTCACGCCAGAACTCGCCGTCGAAAACGCCCTCCGCCACACTGAACAAGGTCTAACCGCCCTCAAAGGCGATCCCTTTGACCACCGTGGTTTGTTCATCCCCATCCAAGCCGAACGCGTCGCCATCCAGAAGCTTGAAGCAGTACGAGAAGCTGTCGGTGACGATGTCGAACTCCTCGTCGAGGTGCATGGTCGCCTCGCGCCCGCCGATGCCATCCGCATAGGCAACGCCATGGAGCCGTACCGCCCCTTCGTCTACGAAGAACCGGTACCGCCTCAAAATCTCGATGCCCTAGCCCGCGTTGCCGAGCAAGTCAACATCCCCCTGGCAACTGGCGAACGACACCTCACCAAGTGGGACTACACCGAACTCCTCGCCCGCCAGATCGTCAAGATGATCCAACCCGACATCGTCCAAGCTGGCGGCATCCTCGAACTCAAGAAGATCGCCGCAATGGCCGAAGCCCACTACGTTGGCTTCCAACCCCACAACCCCTACGGCCCATTCTGCACCATCGCATCCCTCCACGTCGACGCCTGCACCCCCAACTTCATGATCCAAGAAGGTGGCATACACCCCTGGTTCCAAGACGCCACCATCGGCGACTTCCCGGTCCAGAAAGATGGCTACCTCCCACTCCCAACCGCCCCCGGCCTGGGCGTAGCGATGAACGAAGATTGGCTAGCCGCCAACCCGTGGCGCGCCGACGCGGCCCCCTGGCGAGCACCCGACGGCACCGTCCCCTCCCTCCAAGAAACGAATTGGTCATGAACTCCTCCCCCTCGCACGGCGAGGGGGACGCGGTAAGCGAAGCGATACCGCAGGAGGTGTTCGCAGCCATGTCGTTCTGAACGGAGCGCAGCAGAGCGAAGAATCTAGCACTAATGTTGGGTGCTTAGATTCCTCGCTATGCTCGGAATGACACATCTTCGGCTTGTGTTGCAATTTGAAAGCACTAAGATATCTGGACGCCTATCCATTTTCGCATCATTTTCCACATATAATGATGCGTATATCGACGCGTCTATGAGGGGATTTTTACATGAGGACAACCGTAAGCATCGATGGAGAACTGGTCGAAAAGGCGCGTCGGCTTACCGGAATTGATGGTCAATCGGCGTTGTTCAAGGAAGGACTTTTAGCTTTGATTCAACGCGAATCGGCTCGAAGATTGGCATCTCTAGGAGCCAGTGAATCGAATTTGAGACACATACCCCGTCGCAGATTTAACGCGGACGTTGTCGAGTGATGGTTCTGGTCGATACATCAATCTGGATCGACCATCTGCGAATCAATGATCCAGATTTAGTCTCCCTACTCAATAGAAGTCAAATCGTGATTCATCCAATGGTGATCGGAGAGCTGGCGTGCGGAAATTTGAGCAACAGAAACGAAGTGTTGGAGCACCTTGGAGGATTGCCGCAAGTTACGGTGGCGACGGATGACGAAGTGCTCTTCTTCATCGAACACCATCAACTCATGGGTTCCGGGATCGGCTACATCGACGCCCATCTTCTGGCAGCGACCATGTTCGATCGCGCCGCGCGGCTTTGGACACGCGACCGACAACTCATGACTACGGCGACTGAAATGGGAATCGGCTTTGTTCCGAATGGATGATCCTGTGATTCGGTAATTCGCCGAACGCGATCACCACCCCCAAACCCGCGCGGCCGTCTTTCCCATCACCCACTCAAGATCGTCTCCATTGGCAAACGCCGGGTGTTCCATCACACCTCTCAGAGCATTCCCGTAACCCTCACGACCAGCCGCAGGTGGAAAATCGCTGCCCCACATCATTCTCTCAACACCAAAAGCATCCTTAGCCATCTCAAACAAAGGAGGAACATCCTCAAACCGAAACTCCGGCAACAAACGAGCCGGGCGCCGACAGATCTCACCCAATCCCGGAACCTTGATCGTCGTATTCCCCCGTTCTGCAAGCCCCAACGCCTTTGCGTAGTCGTCTTCCCAAGGCGGTTCAGCAGCGGCAATCCCCGCAAGATGCTCAATCACAACTTCCGTATCCGGACATGCATCCATAACCCGAGCAAATGCATCCGACGCGAACCTCGCCGGATCCCCTTGGCATGTGACCACCAATCCTAGCTTCCCAGCCCTCTTCCACATCTCGTACGGCCCAGCATTGACGAACGAAGCGTCCGGTGCCAGCCGTATGCCGGCCGCGCCCTGCTCTGCCAGCCTCTCAAGATCGCCTAGCGGATGATCCGCTTCCGGATCCACCAAAACTGCAACCTTAAACCGATCCTCCCGCTTAGCCGCCTCATCAAACAGGTAGCTGTTGTCAAACGTACCGCCATGCTGGACCAGCACCGCGTGGTCGACGCTGTTCCGGTCCATCTGAAACTCTAGAACTTCGATTGGCTCGAACCAGTTGTTACCGGCGTGGGTGTGTGTGTCGATGATCAGCAAGGTGGTTCTCCCTGCGATGCTTTCTCGCCAGACTTCCGCAACTATTTACGTCGCAATCGCCATGTCCGGCGTGCCGACTCCAGCACCTTCCGACATCACCAGATCGTCAATCGCCTGCTTCACTTCCGCCGGCATCTCCCAGTCGCCGCCGACGTTGTCGTCGACTTCAGAATCCCTGACCATTCCGCACAGCGCGACCGTGACGGTTAGGTTCGCTAACACCCAAGCAATTGCGAGTTGTGCCACTGTCTTGCCGTGATCTGCGGCGATATTTCTGAGTTTCTCGACGACGGCGACGTTCTTAGCAAGGTTTTCGGGCCCGAACGAAGCTAGTCCGAAGTTGGCGCCGTTCGCTCGCCAGTCGTTGTCCCCGAATGCGTGATCTGACGACCATACGCCGGTCAGTAGTCCGTGTGCCAACGTGCCGTAGGCCATAACACCCATACCGTTCTCTTCCACAAACGGCATCACGCCCGATTCCGGACGGCGATCGAAGATGTGGTAACCGATCTGGTTCGTGACGATGGGGCTGTGCTCGCGACACTGCGCCATCATCTCCGGACTGAAGTTCGATACGCCGGTGTGTAACAACTTGCCCGCAGCCTTGGCATCCTCCAACGCCCGCATCGGCTCTTCGAATGAGCGCGTGTGGTCGGGCCAGTGGATCAAGAAGAGGTCGATATAGTCGGTATCGAGTCGCTCAAGACTCTCGTCGATGCTTCGTAGCAAAGTCGCGCGGTCGCTGATAGACACGGTCGCCGCGGTTCGGTCCGGGTTGTCTCGCACCCATTCACGGCCGCCTTTGGTGACCAACACGATGTCGTTGCGGAAAGGTGCGACCGCCTTGCCCATCAGCTTTTCGCCATAACCCCAGCCGTAGACGGCGGCGGTGTCGAAGAGGTTGATACCCGAGTCGTAGGATTTCCGCGCCGCACTGATCGCTTCGTCATTGTCGAAATCGCCGTACTGTCCCCTGCCCATTGGCCAACCACCATAACCGATGACCGATGATGCCAAACCTGAATCGCCAAACGTTCGCCGTCGCATGATTTCCTCGCGTTCTATCTGAGTGAGTGCCGCGTGTGCGCTTAATGGTAATGCTGCTTTCGATCTCCATGAAGCTGAAGCTCAAAACTGGACCAGCTACGCGTCCATTTTGTGCATCGGGTTCAGAGGTTTAGACGCGAGCGTCTACGCAACGAGGGACGGTCAGAGGCATTGAATACGGTCGAACAGTTGAGTTATATGAATCCCAGGGCAAGCAACCACCGCCGCCCTGGGAAAAGAACGGTAATGAACGGTCGAATTAACGACTCGTCATCCTAGACAATCCCGTGGGAATCGGGACGTCTAGCCATGCGTTACCATGCCTTCCGGAGAAACACCGTCCACATCGCCCTCGCCGACAAACGCCGACGCGGTGATCTCTACCGTCAGTCTTTCACCCGCCTCTAACGGACGAGAGGTGCCGTTCTCCATCGAGTGCCTCAGACCTCGGTTGTCCCAGCTCGTGCAGGGCTCTAGACCTACGTTGTAGCAACGGCCGTACCAGGGATAGCCCCATCCTCCGCCGAGGTTGCGCCAGTACCAGAGATATTTGAAGACATCGTTTGGGAACGACACCGCGAATCCGACGTTGGTCTCTTTGTTGTGCACTGCGTACCAGCCATCCA
>JAAXHR010000157.1:1337-5128 GCA_012270805.1 Dehalococcoidia bacterium | reverse complement strand
AAAGGGTTGCCTGACGGCTCTATCAACATCACGTTCAATGGCTCCACTGGTCAGAGTTTCGGAGCATGGGTCGTCAAAGGTGTCACGTTCAAGGTATTCGGTGATGCCAACGACTACTTCGGGAAAGGTCTATCCGGCGGTCGGCTTGTGATCGTTCCGCCCGAAGATGCCAACTTTGTACCCGAAGAGAACATAATTATCGGCAACGTCGCGCTTTATGGCTCAACCGGCGGTGAGGCATACATCAGAGGATTAGCTGGCGAACGCTTCTGCGTCCGTAACAGTGCGGCTCACGCCGTTGTGGAAGGGATCGGCGACCATGGCTGCGAGTACATGACCGGGGGGCGCGTGGTGGTGCTTGGTGGAACCGGCAGGAACTTTGCTGCAGGCATGAGCGGCGGCATCGCCTACGTCTGGGATCGAGACGGCAGTTTCAACGAGCGATTCAACGACGGCATGGCTGACCTATTATCCGTTCGGCCTGATTCGGAAGACGCCGAAGAAGTGAAGGCATTGATCGAAAACCATCTCAAATGGACCGGAAGCTCCGTCGCCGCTGGGGTGCTGGCGAATTGGGATGTGGCTGTCCGCGAGTTCAAGAAGGTCATGCCGCGCGACTACGCCCGCGTGTTGCGCGAACGCGAGGAAGCGAGTCTCGCACTCGTCGCAGATGAGGCTGAATTCTCGCGTAACGGCGGCGCGGTTTCCGCTCCAGTTTTGGCCGGCAGAACGGTTTAGCGGTAATGGGCAGCACGAGCGGTTTCAAAGAGTTCGAACGTGTACCTATGCCGCGTCGCGATCAACGCGAACGGTTAAACGACTGGCGAGAGATCTACCTCAAGTGGGACGAAACCGCGTCGCGTCAACAAGCTGCAAGGTGCATGGACTGCGGCGTCCCGTTCTGCAATGATGGGTGCCCGCTCGGAAACTTGATCCCAGAGTGGAACGATCTTGTCCACCTCGGCGATTGGCAAGAAGCGATATCACGTCTGCACGCCACTAACAACTTCCCGGAATTTACTGGTCGCATCTGCCCCGCGCCTTGCGAAGCGGCTTGCACGCTCTCCATAAATATGGAGCCAGTGACGATTGAGATGATCGAGAAACAGATCTCCGAGCGCGCTTGGCAAGAGGGTTGGATCGTTCCAGAACTACCTGACCGCCGAACTGACAAAAATGTCGCCGTCGTCGGCTCCGGTCCGGCCGGTCTCGCGGCCGCGCAACAATTGAATCGCGCCGGGCACACAGTCACCGTCTACGAACGCAACGAATACCTAGGGGGATTGCTGGCACTAGGCATTCCCGAATTCAAACTCGAAAAATCTGTGGTCGAGCGTCGTTTGCAGCAGATGCGCGAGGAAGGTGTCACATTCCAAACGAACACTGACGTTGGCGTTGACATCTCAGCGACTGAGCTCCTTGAAACCAACGACGCAGTAGTCCTTGCAGGTGGTTCGACGGTGCCGCGCGACTTTCCAATCGACGGGCGTGACCTCAACGGCATCCACTTCGCGATGGATTATCTCACGCAACAAAACCGACGCTTGCGAGGACAGGAATTCTCGCCGTCCGAGACTTTGACCGCCGAAGACAAGCACGTCGTGATAATCGGCGGTGGCGACACTGGTGCTGATTGTTTGGGCACTGCGCATCGACAGTTCGCGAAAAACATCGTCCAACTCGAACTATTACCTCGACCACCTGAACGTCGCTCACGAACAAACCCTTGGCCAGATTGGTCTCAGATTTTCCGGACTTCGTCAGCACACGAAGAAGGTGGCAAGCGTGACTACAACATTATGACGAAGCGCTTCGTAGGTTCCGAAGGAAACGTTACACACCTGGAATGCGTCCGTGTTGACTGGGTATTTGAAGACGGACAACGTCCGCGCATGGTCGAGATCCCTGGTTCAAAGTTCACCATTCCCGCCGATATCGTACTCCTAGCGATGGGCTTTGTGCATCCGCAGCATGAAGGATTGCTTGACGACCTTGAAGTTGAATACGATGCTTTTGGCAACGTCAAAACAGGTGCCAACTTGGAGAGCAACGTCGACAAGGTGTTTGCGTGCGGCGATATGCAACGCGGACAATCGCTGGTCGTCCACGCCATCGCAAACGGTAGGCAATGTGCCCGAGATGTTGATCTTTACCTGTCAGGGAAATCGTCGCTGCCCACGGTGCGTGGATATGCCCGTCCTGCAATCCCTACCTACGCCTAACCTGACGGACACACGAATACTCTACGCCCGTCCAGAGCCGCACGCTTACGAGGTGGCAACGCGCAAATGAGTTCGATTAGAGTCGCCTCTGCGCAGATCAACACGACCGTCGGAGATATCTCCGGAAACTGCGGTCTGATCGCTGACGCCATAGAAGAAGCCCGAAGCATCGGAGCCGATATCGTCGCGTTCCCTGAACTCGCCATCACTGGCTACCCGCCAGAAGATCTGCTGCTTTCGCAACACTTCGTCCGCGCCAATCGCCGCGCCTTGGACGACCTGGTGGATAGATGCGCCGGTATCGCCGCCATGATCGGCATCGTAGATTTCGACGAAGATCGAAACGGCGGCATCAACAACATCTACAACGGAGCGGCCATCGTGGTAGATCGCAAGATAGTCGCCATCTACCACAAGAACCAACTTCCCAACTACGGCGTCTTCGATGAATTGCGGTATTTCACGCCGGGTACTACATGTCAAATCGTCGATATAAACAGCGTCCCAATCGGCGTCAACATCTGCGAAGACATCTGGGTAAACCCCGGACCCGGCGACGCTCAATGTGTCGCTGGAGCGAAACTGATCCTTACGCTCAACTCATCGCCATACGAGTTGGGGAAGTTACAAACTCGCATCGATTTGGTCGCGGGGCTCGCCGCTAGACACGGCGCATACGCCGTCTACACCAACCAAGTAGGCGGACAAGACGAACTCGTTTTCGATGGATCGAGCATCTTCGCTGGACCGGATGGGGAAACGCTGGCCATAGCCCCAAGATTCGAAGAAGCGGTGACAGCGATCGATATCGGGCTGCCCGAAACCGATGTCGACTTCGAACTACCGAGCGCGCAATCCGAGCCGCTCATGGTTTCTACGCCACGATTCGTAACGGCTGAGAAGATTTCGATCCCCACACCTGACACAGCGGTGAAAGACGATATTTCCGAGGTTTACTCCGCACTCACAATAGGGACGCGCGACTACATCCACAAAACAGGATTCCAGAAGGTCGTGATCGCGTTGTCTGGCGGGATCGATTCTTCCATCGTGGCATGTATCGCCGCTGATGCCATCGGCCCAGAGAACATTGTTGGCGTGGCGATGCCGTCTCGATACTCCTCAGAAGGCAGCCTCATCGACGCGCAAGACCTCGCCGACCGGTTGGGTATTCCGCTTTGGCGCGTTCCGATTGAACCGGCCCACGTTGCGTTCGAAGGCATGCTTGCCGACGTGTTCCAAGACACTACAACCAACACAGCCGAGGAAAACGTCCAGTCCCGCATCCGCGGCAACGTCATGATGACGATCGCCAACAAATTCGGGTGGATCGTCCTCACCACAGGCAACAAATCCGAGATGGCTACCGGGTACGCGACGCTTTATGGCGATATGGCAGGCGGCTTTGCAGTGATCAAAGATGTCCCCAAACAGATGGTCTACGAACTTGCTCGGTACCGCAACAGCATCGACGAATCGCCGCCAATACCGCAGTCGGTCATGGACAAACCACCAAGTGCCGAACTCCGTCCGGATCAACTCGATGTCGACTCCCTCCCCGCGTACGAG
>JAAXHR010000157.1:0-1274 GCA_012270805.1 Dehalococcoidia bacterium | reverse complement strand
GATCGCAACGAGTACAAACGTCGGCAGTCACCTCCCGGAGTGAAGATCACGGGTCTCGCTTTCGGACGTGACCGCCGGATGCCAATCGCCTCACGTTGGGTGCAAGGTGGCTGACCATTGATGAACCTGTGCGATACTCTCTGTAACCGGGTTGTTCCGCGAGTAAATCCGATCCGTTTGGCATCTGCGTAATTCATCGCAAGAGGGAATGCAGTAGATGCCAGAAGAGGCATCGACGCGTTTCCCAACACCCAATCGACGAATCGTTGCCGAGGATTTGATCGGTAGCGGACCTTAAAATTCACGCTCGCTATGAAAATCACACCCTCCAATACCTTGTCTCTGGTTCTTGTACTTGCAGTCGTGGCATTTGCGGTCGCTTGCACATCAGCGGAAACGACCACTATTCCTGATTCGGCTGAACCCACTTCGGAAACGGCTTTTTTGGAGACTGCTGAAGCGACTGGCAACGAAGCCGTTGGTATGGCCAAGATCGTTCCGCAATCAGACGAAACTGAGGTCGTAGAAATTGCCCCATCCGATTCCCTCGCCGCAAGGGACGCGCTGATGATAATCCACACCGCAGAGGACAATATCGACGGCGTGCCGATAAGCGACTTAGTTAACGACGAAGAAAACAGCCAAACGATCGAGGCGCTTGCGTCAATGGAACGGGCCGATTGGGAACATCGGCTGACGGAAATCTGGGAAGATTCGATCTCTGGCGTAGTTCTCATCAACTTGGGCAACATTCTTTTGCCCGACAGCGGTACTGGAGCTGGCTGGTTCTGGGATAACGAGGGACACATCGTCACCAATTACCACGTAGTCCGTCCGACAACCAGTTTCGTCACTCCGACCACCATCATCGTAGAGACATTCGACGGCGAACAATTTGAAGCCGAAATGATCGGTGGCGATCCGGTCTCCGACATCGCAGTCCTCAAAATCGATGCTGAAGCAACGGTGTCAGTTCCACTACCTATCGGAGACAGTGCCGATCTTAAACCAGGAATGACTGCCATCGCACTGGGGCACCCGTTTGGTGTCAATCAAGCATTCTCGATGACCCACGGAATAATCAGCGGACTCTCTCGATCTATCCAAGCGGACACCAGCACGATACCGATCCCTGCCGTCATACAGACTGATGCCGATATGAACCCTGGAAATTCTGGCGGCCCCTTGCTCAACAGTGCTGGCGAAGTTATCGGTGTCAATACCCAGATCCGCAGCTTGACCAGCACCAACAGCGGAGTAGGTTTCGCCACGCC
>JAAXHR010000042.1:915-7166 GCA_012270805.1 Dehalococcoidia bacterium | reverse complement strand
TCAACCACTTTCACTTCCGGCTCAGGTGTCGCCGTGGGTGGAGCGGTTGTAGGCGCTGGTGGAGCGGTCGTCGCAACAGGTTGCGGCGGCGCAGTTGTTGCAGTAGGCTCAGGTACCGGTGTCGATGTCGGATCGGGATCCTCGCTGCACGCTACCGCCGTTGCCAAGATGGCAGCGGAAACGACCGCCAAAAGCCCAAACCGCATGATGAAGCCGAAAGGCATCATTCGACCGATGTTATTCATTGCTCATTTCTCCCGCACACAAAGATAACCAGTGTGTGTGATAACCAGTGTCTAAACCGAAATGATACCACGTATGCATAGTTCTAATGAGACTATGTATCAATTTCTCGACTGAACAAAAATAGAGCATTCTCATGACCAAGAAGAACCAGACGAGAGAACCAGCCACCCGCTTCGATCTCGCATCAATCCAGCGCGAATGGGACATCGCGTCAGATGCTTACGCCGACGCACAAATGAGCGGTGTCGACTACTACCGCCTAAGCTTCTTCGGACCGGCGATGGTAGAAGCGTGCGGCAACGTAGAGGGTCTAGAAGTCCTTGATCTAGGATGCGGCATCGGATACTTCAGTCGCCAAATGGCGAAAAATGGTGCTTCGAAGGTGGTCGGCATCGATCTTTCTCCGAAACAACTTGATCATGCTCGCCAACTCGAGGAGAAAGAAAGACTAGGTATCGAATACATTGAGGGCGATGCCGCAACGGTCATCGAATCTCTTCCCGAAGCCTCATTCGACCTAGTGACTGCATGTGTCTCATTAGTCGACATGCCCGACCCCGGACGCGTCATTCGAGGTGCCTACCGCGTCCTACATGACGGTGGCCGCCTAGTTTTCACTAACACCCATCCAATAACTGACACCATGTCCCGTGAGTGGATACGCGATGCCGACGGCTGCAAACTCGGTCTCCAGATCGCTGACTACTTCGACGAAACCCCATTCACCCTCACATGGATGAACGAACGCTATAAATACCCATTCCAAACCACCGGCAACAGCTACACCCTCCAAACCTGGATGCGTTGGGTCATCCAATCTGGATTCATCGTTGATGATTTCATCGAACCAGTCGCTACCGACGAAGCCATAGCCAAATGGTCCGGTCTTGATGACACCCGCATCGCACCACTGTTCCTAATCATCGTCGGGCGGAAGGATGGGCGCGTAAAACCGCGAACCGATTGAACGTTAGGGTAGCGGGTCGTTTGGTTCTCGCTGGACTATCCGGTTGACGTAGACGCCTGGTGTGCCGACTCTCTCAGGATCGATCCCACCCGGCTCAACAATCTCATCCACCTCCGCAATCGTGACATCGGCCGCCGGCGCCATCACCGGATTGAAAGCGCGGGATGTGCCGATGTATTCGAGGTTTCCGAAGGTGTCGGCGCGTTTCGCGCGGATCAGGGCGAAGTTGGCTCTGAGAGCGTGTTCGAGGAGGTGTGGACGGCCATCAAACTCCCTGACTTCTTTGCCTTCCTCCACTGGTGTTCCAACACCAGTTGGCGTATAGAATGCCGCAATGCCAGCGCCGCCAGCGCGGATCCGCTCTGCGAGAGTGCCTTGCGGTATCACGATGACCTCGGCGCGGCCTTCGCGCCAGGCCTTCTCGATCTCGCATAGCGGGCGGGTTTGACCCGGTATCGGGAACGAGCAGATGATCCGGGTGGCCAATCCGAGTTCGAAGAATATGCCTTGATCGATCGGCTCCAGATGCGGGGGCCAACCGTATCCGGTGGTCTTCGAAATGCCGGCGACGTTGCCGATGATGGTTATTTCACGGGGGCCGTGCTCGGCGAGTGCTAGCATCAAGCGCGTCGGCTGTCCGCCTGAGCCACCGAAGCCCCCGATCATTACCGTTGCACGGTCGGGCACATCGGAGACGGCTTCAGGGAATGTATCGACGATGGTCGGCAGCATCTCTAGACTGGCATTGTCCGTTTCGTATGCGCCCTACCGATCGCCGCGATTTCAGGGTTGCCGCCGGATACGACACGGATTCCACTGTCAAGGCGTTCAGTGATGTTTTCGGCGGTACCTCCGCCGAGGAATGCAACGCCGTTTTCTTCGCAAGCCTTCTGCACGCGTTCGCTGGCTTCTTGGACTCGTGGGTCGAAGGGGGTATGCGGCGCGCCGCGCTCGACACCATAGGACATGTGCAGATCGCCCGGACCGCATTCTGCGAAGGTGAGGCCGGGCACCGCGAGCATCGTCTCGATATTGGACACGCCACGGACGGATTCGACTTTGATACCGAGCATCAACTCGCCGTTGGGATTCAGGGGCCAAGGATCGGCCTTGGCGATGTATTCCGCGTTGTCGAGACTCCATATCGGTGCCGCTCCGGGTTCTGATCCGACGCCGCGAGTTCCCCGGTGGAGGCCATAACCGACGCCGTTGGCGGCGCGTGGATAGCGGCAAGACTCGACGAAGGCTCGGACAGCATCGGCGGTTTCGGCTTGGCATAGCAGGATACCGTGCACACCACGGGCGAGGATCTGTCGGAATTGCCACGCGTTGTGGCGGATGGTGTCTTCCGTCGAGCCGTCAACTGGTGCTTCGACGATGACAGTTGGCGTGCGGTGCCCGCTGTTGGTCGGACCGCCAGCAACCAAACCTTCCATATAGTTCTGCAGTCCGCCGAGATCGAATGGGCCATGCTCCATGCCGACGTTGATGTAATCTGCCCACGTGTGAGCGTCCTTTATTCCCTGATCGTGCGTCAGAATTGCGCCGGTGTGACCGCCGGTGTAGTAGACCGGTTGGTCTTGAGAGAGCAGCTCGACGGCCCTGTTAACCCGATTGGCAGACATTTTTTTCGACTCCTTGGTTTGCGGAAAGAACCTCCAGCGCCAGCCCCTTGTAGCGGAGACGACGATGGCTCTGATATTCAACAATGGCTCTGATATTCAACACATGAGTTTACACTTTGAGTATGGCGTACCAAGCGACATTGCAAGAGATGGAGACAGCGCTCCAACGCATTCAAGGATCGCCCGCCGACAATGGGCGCCTGGAGATGATCTCGGCAAGACCGAGCGTCGGTCAGAGGAAGTTGGTAGAGGTTGGTGAACTTGATGCCGAGGGTGGGCTGGTTGGCGACAACTGGCTGGACCGAGGGAGCAGCAGCACTGCGGACGGGTCAGCCAACCCTGAAGCACAAATAACGATAATCAATACGCGCTTGATCGAAACTCTGGCTGGAGATAAGACGCGCTGGCCATTGGCTGGCGATCAGCTCTTTGTTGACATCGACTTGAGTCACGATAACCTTCCACCTGGTGCGCGCCTCAGCATCGGCTCGGCGGTTGTCGAACTAACGGTTGCGCCGCATACCGGCTGCGCCAAGTTCGCGTCGCGTTTTGGTCATGACGCGTTGAGATTTGTCAGTGGCCCCGAGGCGATGCGACAGCGTCGGCGCGGAGCAAATGCCAAGGTGGTTCGGGCTGGCAAGATCCAAGTCGGCGACATCGTTCGCAAGGTCGACGCATAGTTTCATTTAGGGATCAATTGTCAACCGTTACAAAAGCTGTGTCACTTCCTAACAACATCGTTATCCAAGTCCGTGACCTCCGCAAGAGCTACAACGGGCTCGTTGCAGTTGACGGTATCTCTTTTGATGTTCATCAAGGCGAGATCTTCGGGATGTTGGGTCCAAATGGCGCGGGCAAGACGACGACGGTAGAGATTCTCGAGGGGCTCCGCGATCTCGATAGCGGCGAAGCCTACATCGCAGGTCTAGACGTGACCAAAAACTCCACTCGCGTCAAATCCATGATCGGTGTCCAGCTCCAGCAAAACGCGTTTTTTGACAATCTGAATCTCCGGGAAACGGTAGAGCTGTTCGCTACCCTCTACGATTCGGACACGTCGCCCGAGGAGGCGTTGGAGAAAGTCGAACTTGCGGGCCGGGCGAAATCTCAATATCGCCACCTTTCTGGTGGCCAGAAACAACGGTTGTCGATCGCGGTTGCGCTCATGAACGATCCGGTGGCGATGTTTCTAGACGAACCGACGACGGGACTCGACCCTCAGGCGCGTCGGAACATGTGGGACCTGATCGACGGTCTCCGGTCCAAGGGCATGGCGATCATGCTGACGACGCATTACATGGAGGAAGCAGAGATACTGTGCGACCGGGTCGCGGTGATCGACCACGGCAATATCGTGGCGATGGACACTCCGCAAGTACTTATCGACCAGCTGAAGTCGCGGGGTGCCGAATCGGTGCGAAAGGATGGAGTGTTGACCTTGGAGGACGTGTTTATCGATCTGACAGGACGGAGTCTCATCGAATAGCCGGACTACTAAATCACCGTCATTCCCGCGCAGGCAGGTGCTTGAGCGGGCGGAACGCCCATCCAGAGGAGTGAGGGGCCGTCACAAGCCACCATGCGAATCTACCAAGCTTTCATAATCGCCGAACTCAAGATGTTCGCACGCGACCGCGCTGCGCTCTTCTGGACGCTTGCTTTTCCGACCGTCATGATGATCGTCTTCGGCCTCTTTAACTTCGGTAGCTTCGACCCGCCGGAAGTTGGTATCGTCGACAAAGCGAAAAACGAGGCCTCCACGTCCCTCATCTCCGTCCTCACCGGCGACTACGGCGGGGAACCTCTATTCATCGTCCCTGATTCCGACGACGAAGAGACCTTGAAAGCCGATGTCCTAGACGGCGACATCACCGCCGTGATCGTGATCCCCGAAAACTTCGGGCAGACCAACACCGCCTCAATCATCGACATCACCTTCGATGGACGAAAAGCCCAAGAAACAGAAATCGCCCGCACCATCCTCACCCAAGTCCTTGATGACGTTTTTAAGACCGTCGCCAGCGTCCCACCCGAATACCGTGTCGAAAACTGGGCCACGGTGTCGCTCACTGAAGTGGCTGGAAGAGGTCAGGGCTACAAAGGTTTCGTCGTCCCAGGTATCGTCTCGCTGTCCATCATGCAAAGCGCACTATTCGGACTTGTATTCACTCTTGTACGACTCCGCAACCAAGGCGTTTTGAAAAGGCTTCATGCCACTCCGATCAATCCCAGACACTACCTCGCGGGCTTGCTCTTCACTCGGATGCTCCTGCTCATCGTGCAGACTTACGCCCTCCTGCTCGTCGGCATCTTCGTGTCCGGTGTCGAAGTTTCCCCCGGGTACGCCATGTTCTGGCTCGAGGTCGTACCGTTGATCATCCTCGGCGGCTTCGGGTTCGCTTCCCTCGGGCTGGCCGTCTCTGGCATCGCCAAAAACGAAAATACCGCCGCACCCCTCGCCAACATCATTACCCTGCCGATGATGTTTCTATCGGGAGTCTTCATTCCGCACTCGGTAATTCCCGACTGGGTCGTCGCCATCGCCAAATGGCTCCCACTCACCTTCCTCGCCGACGCCATGCGAGAAATGGTCAACAGCGGCGAATCCCTCTTCATCCAAGGCGGTTCGCTCCTAGGCCTCGCCGTCTGGGCCGCGATCTGCTTCGTCCTAGCGGTCCGCGCCTTCAGGTGGGAATAGATGCAGGACTCGGCTACCGGGCCGCAACGACCTGCAAGTCAGGGAAATACGTTGAGAAGAAGCCACGGTCTCGAGTGAGGAAAGCGTCAGCAGACGCCAGTGCGTGAGCACCGATTAGAAAATCGGTCATTATTCGTTCCCTCGGACCACCAGCCGCACGGTAAAGTCTCCAACGTAGCCCCGCCTCGTAGGCGATCAAGGAATCGATGGCCGAGAGCGCGACACCGATCTCACGCAGGGCATCATCTAGAGATACGCGGTTGGCAAAGGAAGGTGCCAACTCCGCATACACTACATCGCAGATCAATATGGCACCGGCATCATAGGCGGCGCTCAGCTGATCCCTTGACTGAGCACCGTGCTCATCGTCCGAGATGAAAATGTCCAGCAACACATTGGTGTCGACGGCGGTAATCATCTACCCCTGATTTCCTCGATGTAATCGTCGACGCTGACACCTTTGCCCAAGGCGTCTTTGCCTAAGATTCCGACGACCCGGTCAACTGGGTGTTGCCCCACTACCCGCTTTCGTATCAGTACACCACCTTCGGCGGGCATCGCTTCAACCTCGACATTGTGATGCATCCCAAAACGATCCCGCAAGTGCTTGGGGATGGTTATCTGGCCGCGTTCAGATATTCGCATGTCTTCCTCGATATGAATTACTGAATAATGAAATCATACCAAAATCTGCGTACTATCTCTTCGCTACGTG
>JAAXHR010000042.1:0-872 GCA_012270805.1 Dehalococcoidia bacterium | reverse complement strand
GCCTTAAGGATGCGTTAACGCCCTGCAACAAACCGCAATCACTCAAAAACTGCCCCATCGCCGCGTAATACCCCTCTGGATCGTAGTAATCCGCCCCGTTATGTGGCGCTCCCTTGATCACGTAGAACCGCTTCGGTCCCTCCGCAGCCTTGTAAACCATCCGCCCGCACTCTATCGGGATGATCTCATCGAACTCCGAGTGCATCACCAACACAGGACGCCGTACTTCCCGCATATACGACTCCGTATCAAAACGGTTGTGAATAAACTTCTCAATCGGCAAATACCGCCAGGGCGTGATCGTCTTGGCGAGATACGGTACCGACAACAATGGACACTCCAAAATCAGCGCGTCTGGCGGCTCAACCGACGCCAACCGCGTCGCAACCGAACCCCCTAGGCTCCGGCCGAAGTAAATGATGGATGGCCTTCTGTCATCAGGCATGTCTGCTACGTAATCATCAATCCACCTCCGAGCGGCAAGCGCGTCCAAAGCGATGCCCTCTTCGCTCGGGCTACCCTCGCTCAGGCCGTATCCGCGATACTCCAGCGCGAATATATCGATATGGCGAAATCTCGTCACGAATTCCCGGTACTGATCGAGTCGAACGCTGATGTTTCCACCGTTCCCGTGGGTGATCAGCATAAGGACGCGTTTCTGGCCCGGGTCGGCACTGTCATCGCCTTGGATAAACCAAGCGTGCGCCTTGTTACCGTCTGCGGCAGTCAGCCACACGTCTTCGTATCGCAGGCCGACGTGCGACGGATCGCCGCGCAGCTGTGGTTGCGGGAAGAAAATGAAGGATGCTTCGATTGCGTCAGGCGTATGCATAGTTACCCCTGCCTACGCTCAGGCATCACGCTCCGTGAAC
>JAAXHR010000110.1 GCA_012270805.1 Dehalococcoidia bacterium | reverse complement strand
CTCGTATTCGGTGGCCATCCATGGGACCAGTTCGCCGGTGAGCATGTTGAAGTAGAAGAGACCTTCGCTACCAGCTTGGTATAGGCCGCTACGTGAGAGTCCAGGCGCGTGGGCGTTGAACTGCTCTATGTCGGTGAAAGCACCGGGGTGCTCACCACCGAGACCGGCCATGATCAAGGTGCGGCTTCGAGGCACATCCTGGTAGCCGAGCGGGACGGGCGTCGGGGTAACCTCTACCTCTACCTCTTTCTCGACGACCCTCTCTACCTCGACCTCGACTTCCTTTATGACCTCGACTTCCTTCTCAACCTCGACCTCTTTGACGACCTCGACCTCTTTCTCGACGACGACAGTGGCCTCCACGATCTTAGTGACCTCAACGATCGTTTCGCTGCCGCACGCGAGTGCGAAGGTCAGAGACGACAGCATCGCGGCCAACACTAGCATCGGCACGATGCGTTTGATTTTCGGCATTTTGGTACCCTCCTTACGCGGTTTCAATTGCCGGTGTGTTCAATCCGGAACATTCACACAAAATATCACAATTCTACGTCCGTTCCGTTGGAATTTGATGACGATCCGCGAATGTTGAAATACGAAGCGATGTCGACATTCGAGACGGTTCCCGCGTTCTCGTACAGGAAGCACTTGGAAATACGATGCTCGTCAAGTTCGTAGATGTTGGGGACATCTTGTGTGCATTCCGACAGCGCGTCGGGACACCGGTTGACGAACGGACACATCTGCTGCGTAACATCGATGCCTGAGAACGGCGGAGTGTTGATGCCCTGCATGTCGGCCCAACGTCGATTGGGATCAGGCATCGGTATCGACTGCACTAGGAGACGGGTGTAGGGGTGTTTCGGATCGTTAATCACGTTTTCGACGTCTCCCGCTTCGACTACATGTCCTCGATACATGATCATGATGTTGTCGGCAACTTGATACGCGGTCGTGAGGTCGTGGGTGATGTAGAGGATGGCGATGCCGAGTTCGTGGTTCAGCGTGCGGAGGGTTTCGAGGATGGTGGCTCGTAGCGATGCGTCGACCATCGAGACTGGTTCGTCGGCGATGATTACCTGCGGTTTGAGGAGCAGAGAGCGCGCTACCATCACGCGTTGACGCTGGCCACCACTCAGCTGGTGCGGATAACGTCCGAGGGTTTCGGATGGGCGGAGGCCTACACCGGAAATCGCCTCTTCAATCATGTGACGAGCTTCATCGCCTGAAGATGCGAGTCTGTAGCGTGCGATCGCTACTGTGAAGATGTGGTCGACTTTGTAGAAGGGGTTGTAGACGGAGAATGGGTCTTGGAAGATCGCTTGGACTTGGCGTCGGTACTGTTTACGCTCTTGCGAATTCATCGCACCGACGTCGTTTCCCATGTATAGAACTTGCCCCAAAGTCGGTCGTTGAAACCCGAGCATGATACGGCCTAGAGTCGTCTTGCCGCTTCCGCTTTCCCCTGCCACGGCTGTGATCAGGGCCGGTTTTTCGGAAAGCGTGAAGGATACATCGTTGACTGCGTAGTTATGGTCCCGGTTCCAGAAGGGGCCGGATGAGAAGATCTGCGTTACATTTCGCAGTTCCAACAGCGATGCCGACGCGCCACCATTGGTTGGCGTCGCGTTGATAGTTTCTACCGTCGCGGTCATGCGATTACGGCCTCGGTATAGAGGTGACAAGAAACCTTGTCAGCGTCTCCCTTTAGTTCCGGCACCTCAATGCCGCAGACATCCATGGCTTCAGGGCATCGGGGCATGAACGGGCATCCGGGGGGAACAGCTAGTAGAGAAGGTGGTAATCCCGGGATACCTTCGAGACGCCGTTTTCCGGCTGTGTCTGGCAGGCTCGAGATCAAGAGACGCGTGTAGGGGTGTCGCGGGTTCGCGAAGATCTGTTCGACGGTCGCGAGTTCAACGAGTTTACCAGCGTACATGACGCCGATCCGGTCTGCGAACTGGGCCATGAGTCCCATATCGTGTCCGACCAGTATCACGGCGGCTCCAATTTCACTTCGGACTTCCTCCAGCGTTTCCATGACTTGGCGTTGAACCACCACGTCGAGTGCGCTGGTAGGTTCGTCGGCTAGGATGAGGCGCGGTTTGTGACAAATGGCCATGGCGATGGTGACGCGCTGCTTCATGCCGCCGCTCAGTTCGTGGGGGTAGAGATTTAGGACATTTGAGTTGAGTCCGACCTGTGCGACGAGGGTGGTCAACCGCTCCTGCATGCGCTCGCGAGACTCGTTCACACCGTGGTCTCGGAGCCCGTCGAGCATCTGGTCACGTACGCGTCGTACGGGGTTCAACGCGTTCATCGCGGCTTGGGGCACCATGGCGACATCTTTGCCCCGTACGGCGCGCATTTCGGGTTCAGAGAGTTCGACGAGATTTCGCCCGTCGAGTTCGATGGTGCCGCCAGCGATTTCTCCGGGCGGCTTGATCATGCGCATTATGGCAAGTGCCGTGGTCGTCTTCCCAGATCCTGACTCTCCTACGAGGCCGAGTTTTTCGCCTTCGGCGATGTCGAGATCGACGCCATCGACGGCGCGAACCGTCCCGGCACGGATATTGAAGTAGACGCGGAGATCGCGGATCGAAAGGACCTTGTCCGGCATTACAAGCTCTGCCTCAACCGCGGATTCGCCCATTTATCAAGACCCGACGCGATCAGGTAAAGAGTCACGAATATCCATGCCACTAACAGCGTCGGCGGGACGTACCACCACCACCAGTTACTTAGCAGCGCTCCATAGTAGATCGACCAGTAAATCGTCATTCCGAGGGTGGGTTCGTGCTGCGGGCCGAGGCCTAGTGCTTCGAGTCCTACTGCCGCTAGGATCCCGCTGGCCATTGCACCGACGAAACTCGCGGCCAGGAACGGCAGCAAATTGGGCATCAACTCACGGAAGATAATCTCAAAATCGCCCATCCCATTCAATCGAGCGACTTCGACGTAGTTGCTCTCTCTCATGCTCAAGACCTGAGCGCGAATCACGCGGGTCGGCCACATCCAAGCTAACGAAGCGACGATGAAGCCCATCGCGTTGACGGAAAGTCCGGCGCCTTCTTTGATGGTTGACGCGACAACAACCAACACGGCCAAGCTGGGTATCGTGATGAAGACGTCTGAGATGATTCGGATGAATGCATCGACCGGTCCTCGCATGTAGCCGGCGATGAATCCCAGGATTATGCCGATCCCAAGACCGAAAACGCCGGCATAAAGGCCGATACGCAGGGTTAGAGGCGCGCCGTGGACCATTAGGGGCAAGATTTGACGGCCATTGAAATCGGTTCCAAGCCAGTATTTCGACTGCGGAGGAACTGTCTGCGGACCCGAGATTGGGTCCGCGCCTTTCGGGTCGACCAACTGCCCGCCAACCAGCCACAGAGCCAACAATGCGGTGAGCATCAGGACGCCTGCAGTGAGCATTCGCTCGTGCAGAAGGTAGTACCAAATCTGCGACAACGCGCTGTAAGCGCGAACCTCATCCGATTCCGCCGCGGCACGGATTGCAGCAGAGGACTGAGCCGTTTCTGTGCTTTGGTCTTGCACCAATGAACCTAAAGGATTCCCATCTAGCGTTCAAGCACCACGGCGCACACGCGGGTCGATGAGCGGGTAGACGAGGTCAAGCACAAGTGTTGCGGTCGCAACGAAAATGATTAGGACAAGTACGACACCGTAGATGACGAAGTAGTCGAATCCTGCAATGGCATCGAAAAGCAATGAGCCCATTCCGGGATAGCGGAAGATGTACTCGACCAAGATTACACCGGATACGATGAGGCTCATGGCTAAGGCGAGTGATGTCAGTTGCGGCAACAATGCGTTTCGCATTCCGTATTGGCCGAAGATACGGTCCGGTCTCAAACCTCGCATCTGGGCGAGCGTCACATAGTCCTCTCCCGCGGTCGTGATCATCATGCCACGCATGCCCAACGCCCAAAATCCGATTTGCGAGAGGATTATGGACGATGCCGGCAGGATCGAATGTTTGACGACATCCCATACCCGTGCCAGGTCCCAGCCGTCGTAGATGGTTCCCACTTTAGAAGCGCCGGCGATCGGGAGCATCGGCCACCAATCCGGTTGCCATTCGTGCCTGACCGCGAATACGAAGATCAGGAAAAACGCCAGCATGAAGTACGGGATAGGCGACAACGTCAAAAATATTGGTAACACCCCTTTTAACCAATTCGGCGCGCCAGGCCACGCCAGGGTTGCTCCGGAAAGCGATCCCAAAGCAAATGCGACGAGGACGGAGAACCCGACTAAACCCAAAGTCCAAGGCATTCGCTGCAAAATCAGCTCCATCACCGTTGTCGGATATCGAACCAACGAAACATTAAGGTCGCCCCTCAGCACGCTGGCAATGTAACGAATGTATTGGAGATATATCGGTTGATCGAGACCGTATTCCCTCTCGTACGCGGCGACGACCTTCTCCATACCAGTGGAGAGGTTACCGGTAGCGGCCATCATGACCAATCGTTCGCGCACGGGGTTGCGATCGCTGGCGATGCGCGGCAGGAAAAAGATGACAGTGGTGGCGAGCCACACGACGAGTATGAACATTCCGATGCGAGCGCCGATGTAGGTGATGCCCATCTGGAAGGTGTTGCTTTGCTACGTATTTTTGTTGGCGCGTAAATCAGGCGCGCTGAACTGTTTGAGGCGGAGCAGCGCACCATGCGGCGTGATTATACGGAAACCAAACGATTAGCGCAACTAGTCGTAGCGAACGACGGCGGTGTCGCCGGCGAGCCAGCGGAAATCGCTGAACTTGCTGCCGAGGGGTGCTTCAAATACGATGTGTCCGCGGAGCTCTTCACCTTGGTTCAGAGTGAAGCCGCCCCACATGAGTCTGAATTCGGGGTCGAGATAGCGATCGTTGGCGGTTTCGACGATGTATGAGCGATCGATGACGTTGACGGGTTTAAGGGCGATGCTTCCTTTGATTCTCAGTTCGGCGGCTTCGCGGTCGACGACCATGCGGACTGCTCCGGATGTCTGGTTGGTGAGCGTCGTTTCGATGATTACGATCTCGGTCCCCTGACCTTCGGGTTTGATTGCCCATTGATTAATTGCCCCGGCACTGGACGGTGCTGTGTAGACGACGTACGGCTGTTGCCGAGGAAGTTCAGCACGGATCCAAAGAGTTCGTCCCGCGACGTATAGTTCGGGTCCAGCGTCGAACGGGTTGGCCCATAGCAGGACTTCAACAACGGCTAACGCGACCAGGGAGACGACGGTCAACGCGATCAGGACAACCGGCAGATTCTGTTTGGGTACCCTTATCTGACGGCGTGCCAGCACAGCTCCGCCGGAATCGACATCGATGTATTCAGAGCCCGATGAACCGCGGAAGGATGCGGAGGGTGTGTAGTCGATGAATACTCGAGAGATGCCGTTGCCCATCGGTTCGATGCCATTCACGTCCCACTGGAGATCTGCGTCGCGAAGTTTAGGGCCGTAGTCGTATTTGTTTTCGGACGCGTATCGAAGAGCGGCCGCGACCTCGGTTGGATGGGAATCACGGGCGGCATCGCCTTCGATGAAGTTTTCGCTGGTCGATACGTCGACCATTGCTTCATCTCCGTGTTGTTCCGGGTCGTCTTGTTGCGACGTTTCTTCTGTACGCTCAGTGCTGGCCATGGTTCAGTTCGATCTCCAACAGACTGAAGTCTAGGTATCAAATATACATAGCAGAGCTATGCAAATAGGCGGTCAAGTTGTCATCGAAGGCAAGCCGCGGAGTTGGTTGACAACGTCCGCCAACGCATCGATTGCGTAATCCACATGGTCTTCACTGGAATCTTTTCCGAACGAAAATCTGAGACTGCCGGCGGCGAGTTCGTAGCTCATACCCATGCCGATCAGAACGTGGGACGGTTCGACGGATGCGGAACTGCACGCGCTGCCGCTAGAGGCACAAACTCCCTTGAAATCGAGGCCGAGTAACATCGGCTCGCCTTCGAGGCCGGGGATCGAGATATGGGCGATGTGCGGCAAGGTGTTTTGGGGATGGTTGTTTACGACCACGCCTGAGATATGTTCAGTAGCGGCCGCCAAGAATCGGTCCCGGAGATCGCGAGTGTGTTGACAGAATTGTTGTCTTTCGTTTTCGGCGAGTGCGAGCGACAGTCCCATTCCAACGATGCAGGGGACGTTCTCGGTTCCGGATCTGCGTTGGCGCTCCTGTCCACCGCCAGCGATCAGCGCATCCAACTTGATGCCACGTCGGGCGAATAGCACTCCGACACCTTTCGGGCCGTGTATTTTGTGGGCAGAAAGGGACAGCAGGTCTACACCGAGCTTCTTGACGTCCAATGAGAGTTTGCCGGATGCTTGAACGGCATCGGTGTGCACCACAACGTCTTTGCCGGTTTCTCGTCCGTGCTGCTTCGCAAAACGTGCGATTTCCGGGATGTCATTTATTGCGCCGACTTCATTGTTGGCGAACATGATGCTCACGATGGCGTCACGGTCGCCGAGTCGCGAACGTACCTCGACGGGATCGACGACACCGTAACGGTCGACGGGTACGGTAATGACGTGGTGTCCGTCTTTTTCGAGTTGTTCGGCGGCGTGGATGATGGCGTGGTGTTCGATTTCGGAGATGATGATGTCGCCGGGTTCGTCGAAAGTCGAGGCGACTCCCTTGACTGCCATGTTGTCGGCTTCAGTGCCTCCACCGGTAAAGACGACTTCGCTGGTGCGGCAGTTCAATACCGATGCGACACGCGCCCTAGCTTCGTCGATTGCGTTACGCGATTCGCCGGCGATGGCGTAGAGGCTCGATGGGTTGCCGAATGCTTCGCTGAAATACGGCAGCATCGCGTCTAAGACTTCGCTGCGAACTGGCGTTGTCGCGGCGTGATCGAGATAGATGATCTGGGAAGCAGCGTCGATCTCTTGGAGTGTGGTTGCCATGACGGTATCCTGCGAGATTGATTAACAACGATTTTAGCCAACCGTTATCTGCCACTTGCTCAACGGTATGGACTTAGAGCGCCTGCATGTTGTTAAACTGTAATGCTTGATTGACATCGAAACTGTGCCGCCGACGCGTGCGTATTAAGACTTACGCTCAAGTTCCAACCGTGCGCGAAGGGCATCAGACACTATGATCAAGCTTGAACACATGTCGAAGTACTACGGGCCTTATCCCGCGGTTCTTGACGTTTCGTTCGAAGTGCTTAAAGGCGAGATCGTGGGGTTCTTGGGTCCGAACGGCGCCGGCAAGACGACGACGATGCGGGTGTTGACAGGATTCACACCACCCACTCATGGCGATGCGGTCGTCGCGGGCTACAACGTCGTATCCCACTCTCTCGATGCGCGCAGGCATATCGGATATCTCCCGGAAACCGTGCCCCTTTACTACGATATGACGGTTACCGACTTTCTTTCGTACATGGGCATGTTGAGGGGCATGAACAGAGAGTGGGTCACGGAACGAGTTCCGAAAGTCATCGATACCGTTAAACTCGGCGACTATCGCAACGCCCTCGTTGGCAAGTTGTCTAAAGGGTATCGACAGCGTACGGGCATTGCTCAGGCGATTCTTCATGAACCTGACGTATTGATCTTGGACGAGCCGACGATCGGCATCGACCCGATACAAGTGGTAGAGACACGAGAGTTGATCAGCGAACTCGGAGAAGACCATACTCTCCTGCTGAGTTCTCACATCCTGCCCGAGGTAAGCATGATCTGCCGTCGAGTGTTGGTCATCCACGACGGTCGGATAGTTGCAGACGACCGGCCCGACAACCTTTCGGAGCGGTTGCAGCATTCCGAACGGATCGAGATTACGGTACGCGGCGCGGAGCCGCGGGAGATCATCGGTGAAATGCGGCAGTTGCCGATGGTGGTCGATGCCCGGCGCGACAACCGGGCGGAGTCGGTAGCCAGGGGAGAACGCGAAGGTACCGTTCCGTTGATCGTGGATGCGCGCCCAAACGCGCACGCCACAGAGACGATAGCGAACAAAGTGATTGAGCGTGGATGGGGATTAATAAACCTCACTCCGCTGCCGTTGACGTTAGAGGAGATTTTCTTGGAGTTGACGACCGAAGAGGATCTGGGTTGAACCGTGCGTTACATCTGGTTAATCGCTAACAAAGAGGTTCGCACTTACTTCGCATCGCCGATGGCGTACGTCGTTTCGGCCGCGTTCCTGGCCATTACCGGCTTCTTCTTCGTGGCTTCGGTATCGGACGCGTTTTCGGAAGCTTCGATCCGTGGCTTCCTCGCTGGCGCCGTGTTCTTCATGATCTTCATGTCCCCTGCCATCACGATGCGTCTTCTCGCCGAAGAGCAGAAGATCGGGACGCTGGAGCTATTGTTGACGTCTCCTGTGCGCGAGGTTGAGATCGTAGTGGGCAAGTTCCTCGCCGCATTCATCACGGTACTGGCGATGCTTGTGTTATCGCTCTACTTCGTGATTTTGCTTTTCGTTTACGGTATCCCTGATGTCGGGCCGATACTGACCGGCTATCTCGGTCTGGCGCTTTACGCGGGAGCAACACTTGCTATTGGGTTGTTCGCGTCGGCTTTGAGCCCGAACCAGATCGTAGGACTGGTTGTCGGCGCTGGTCTGCTGACGGGATTGACGATCATCGACTTTGTATCAGAACGCGTGACGGGTATCGGATCCGAGGTTTTGGACGCGCTGCAACTCGGCGCGTCGTTCTCCGTCTTCGACCTCGACAGCTTCGGAGTGGCTGAGAGCGGGCATTTCGCCGATTTTGCGAGAGGCATTCTATCGGTGGGTGATGTCGTCTACTACCTCTCGATCACTGCGGTGTTTTTGATGCTCACGGTAATCGCTCTAGAAACTCGACGATGGCGCTGATGCGCGTCGAAGCGAGAGGTTGACGCATCGCGCAACTGTAACTCCATGACCACTCAAGACAGTCAACAGCCCGAGGTGCCCGAGAGCCGTCCGACGATGGCGGAACTCGCCGACGACACTCCCCTTCGCGATCGGATCATGGCGAGTGCGCGTTCGATCCGTCAAGCACTTGCATTGGCGGGAACGCTGATATTGGTGCTCGGTGCGCTGATCTGGATCTTCCTGCGCGACTTGGAGGGCTATTCGTACATCGTGATGGGCATTGGCCTCGTGATCCTAATCATCGATGCTGGAATTTCTTTCGATGCGGTCCGGTACGCGGTGTTTGGTCGCCGTGGACGGTACGGACTCAACACGGCCATCGTTTTGATCGCGTTCCTCGCTATTGCGATTGTTCTCAACTTCGTCATCTATTGGGCCGTCGGACGACCTGATCCGCCCGGTTTTCTGCGTATCGACACGACAAGCACTAAGCAGTTCATCGTTTCAGATGCCACGCTTAATACGCTCTCGAACCTGCGCGAGCCGATTCAGGTCACTGCTTTCTTCCGTCGTAACACGCCACAACGTCAGGCGGCGTGGCGAGCTACCGAAGACCTGCTCAGCGAGTTTAAACGTCGGTCGACGGAGCAACCTTTGTCGTTCCGGTTGGTGGACCCGGAGCTTGAGCCGAACGTTGCAACGGAGTACGGCATTACTCAGTTCCCATCCCTCGCGATTGAAGCGACTGAAAGCCGCAGGACCGAGGTGATACCTGGCTTGAACCCTAACGACGGGCCAAATGTATTTTCAGAACAGAACGTGATCACGGGACTTCTGGTGGTCAACCAGATCAAGCAGAAAACGGTGGTTTTTATCAGCGGTCACGCGGTGCGCGATCTGCTCGACCAGACACGGGGTGGCGACGGCTACGCGCTGGCCGCCGAATCGCTGGTACGCGAAAACTACGCGATTTCGAACGAGACGCTGCAAGAACTTGGGCAAAGGCTATCTTCCAACGATCCTGAGCTATTGCCCGCGGTCATAATTTTCGCCGGCCCGACGACTGAGATGACAGAGAGCGAGGAGGGCATCCTCGCAGAGTACGGACGTCGCGGCGGCAGCATTCTGATGCTGCTGGAGCCAGACGCGACGCCAGATTCGTTCAAGGGCTTCTTGTCACGGTACGCGGTTGCCGTGGGTGACGGCACAGTCGTTGACACCGCAAGCTACGTCGCCCCAAACCCGACCTTCCTGCAGATAAAGAACACGAACAGCCAGTTGCCTGAACATCCGCTGACTGAAGACTTTGACGTGCTCTACATGCCGGGTTCCACGTTCTACTCGTACAGTATCGATGCGCAGACGATACCTCTGACGGACGAAGGAATCCCTTACGTGCGATTGGAACTTGTGGCGATCAGCACGCTGAACAGCTGGGCAGAATCGGATGTTGAGAGCATCGGCTTCGACTTAAATGTCGACCAATCGGGACCATTGCCGGTGGCTGTCGCTCTTGAGGCGGTTGCTGAGATCGGAGGTAGTCCTCGTCGTTCGAACGATGAGTTGATAACTACGCAGATGGTGCTGGTCGGCGACACCGACTTCGCGAGCAACGCGTACTTCGGTTCAGCACGAAATGGCGATCTTTTTGTCAATTCTGTCAACTATTTGGCCGAAGACTATGAACTCATCACGCTACGCCCCAAGCAGGTCGCTTTCCGCGAGCTGGTTCTGACCGAGTCGGAGCGAAACTTTGTTCGTTGGAGCGGATGGCTCTTAATGCCGATACTGATCGCTCTTGCCGGTATCTGGGCATGGTGGAGAAGACGCTGATCTATGAGCCTAAGAGTCTCACTGGTTCTCGTAATCGCCGCTTGCTGGATTGCGATCGGGGCATCGATTGTGGTCAAGCAACTCGGTCAGACCGAGCGCGCCGAGCAACCGCCCTTCTTCTTCACGCTTTCGCCTGACGATCTGCGTCACATCTCGATATCAAGCGAGGAGAACTCGACTTCGTGGCACTTCCGTGAGGATGAGCGCAGGTGGTATTTCGACGACGAAAAAGATGTGCCTACGGACCTCTACCGATGGGGTGGTATCACGCAGCTGCTGGGCGGCCCTAGGTCTCAGCGAGAACTGAAGAAGACGATTGACGACCCGGTACTTTACGGTCTCGACAATCCAAAGCTGTCGATCACAGTTCGGCTACGAGACCAACGCGAGTTGACAGTGGAGATGGGCAACCTGACTCCGGACGGCGGTGCCCATTATGCGAGTCAGAGCGGCTACGAAGAGTTGTACACGGTCGACTATTCTTGGGGTGATGTCATGTTGAGGTTAGTCGACGAACCGCCATATCCCGAGTGGTTCTACACGATGGATCCTTCTGAGGCGACGGAGGTGTTGCTGTTCGAGGGGAACGAGGTGACTTTGGGCTACGGCCTCGACGAGGATGTCGGGGAGTGGGTAGTTTGCGATCTTCCGGCCGGCAGTGCTCCGTGCAAAGGGACAACGCCAGCCGACGCTGAAGTGCTTACGGACTACTTGACGCACTTCGGCAATCCGGTAATCGACGGTGCCGAGGTACTCAACTTGAACGACCCGGCCGACTACGAACCTTACGGCGTTGGAAGAGACGCGCCGTATGTTCACGTCCGGCGGGAAGTCCAGGTCCGCGAGTTGCTGACCGAGGTGTACCGAACCTCGATGATCATCGGGGGTGTGACACCAGACGGCAACTACCGTTACGCCGTCGCCAACGAGACTCAGGACATCATCCGAGTGGACAAGGATTGGGCTGACAAAATGCTCACGATGTTCGAGCTCAACCAGTAGTGAATCCCAGTCTGGCAGATGACAAGCGCGCCGACTTCCCAGTTAGTTCCTCAATCTCCGATTGCTGGATGTAAAACGGCGCAGATCATCGGTTAACTTCGTGATGCCGTCGGCGACGTGCCTTGAGAAATACACTGGCGCCAATCAGCACTATGCCGAGGAGCAAAGCCCAAACAACTAGGCTGGTCGATGATGGCGCGGCATCACCAGTAACCGGCAACCGCGGCTCGGGTTCCGGCTCGGGCGACGGCAACGGCGGTGGAGTTCCCGGCAACCCGCTCGCTATGACTGCGGGCAACACACTGGTATTTCCACACACGATGAGCGATGGCGCAACACGCACGGACGATGACAATGCGGTCAATGTTCCGTCGGTGTTCTTTGTGACCATTGCGATGCTTGAAATGTTGGAACGCAGTTGGTCCGAGACAGGAATGCACACTTCTACAGTGCCGTTGAGAGTGTAGGAAGAAACGGATGTCCGATCGGCGTCAACGAGGGATATCTTGTATTGGTCGCCGCTTAAGCTGAAGCGATGATACGAAATGCCGGCATTGGAAGCTGTCCCGTCTTCCGCCATGCGAACACCGATGATTTCATCGTTGGGTACTATCCCCATTCCTGCGGTAATTGAGAAGCCATCGCCGGTAAATGTGCCGCCATCCTCAGGCGTGAAAACCTCGTATTGCACGCCTTCGGAATCGGTGAGGATTGTCGGTATGACGCCGGGTGGGTTCTGCGGCGTTGATCCATTACCCCTTGCCGCGCCCTGACGTCTAATGGAGATGCTGAAGGTTGCCGAGCAGTCGGTTGTATCGCCCACGCACTCTGAACCGGCCGTTGCCGTTACAGTGTGAGTTCCCGGTTGGTCAGGAACGTGGAAGGTTGCGCGTGTGCTGTCTTCGCCGACATCTAGATTGCCGAACGAGGCCGACCAGCTTATGTTTGCGTTTTCGGCAAGGTTTTCATCTTGGACATCTTGTCGACCGACGACGTTGACAGATAAAGAGACCGTGTCGCCGACCGTTGCGGTTACGCTC
>JAAXHR010000398.1 GCA_012270805.1 Dehalococcoidia bacterium | reverse complement strand
GGAGTGACCTATGGGGACAACGATCGATTGTCTGCGATGTTGGCGAATGTTTTAGATGCTGACTTGCTAGTGTTGCTAGGAGAGATGGATGGTCTACACACGGCGGATCCGTACGGGGACCCCAACGCTGTGCTGATACAAGACGTGTACGAGATAACGGATGAGATCCGCGGCTTCGCGGGTGGCCCGAGCGATGACCGCGGTAGCGGAGGGATGCGAAGCAAGCTGGCAGCCGCGGAGGTCGCGACGTTGTCGGGCGTAGACATGGTGATTGCGGACGGGCACGTCGAAAATATCGTCGGCAGGTTGTTGAACGGTGAGAAGATCGGGACGAGGTTTCATTCGCTGGTGCCGCCGACGGAAAGCCGCAAGCGCTGGTTGCTCACCGGAGGAACCGAAGCTACGGGTGCGGTGACGATCGACGACGGTGCGGTGCATGCGCTGACTGAAAAGGGAGTGAGTCTGCTCCCAGTCGGTGTCGCCTCCGTCGAGGGCGATTTCGATCGTGGCGATATCATTGGAGTGAAGTCGTTGTCGGGCAAAGATGTCGCTTGGGGTCTCAGCAACTACTCGGCAGCCGAGACGCGACTCGTGATGGGCAAAAGATCGGACGAAATGCCCGACATTTTGGAAAACTATTTCGGGCGCGAGATCGTCCATCGCAACAACATGGCGATCGGAGCGATCGGGACAATGGGGACGATGGAAACGACATTGTAACGACCGATGCNNACGGTGACAGCGAAGAGATGGTTACAGTAGAAAAACCGACATCAACGGCGGTGACAGTAGACATTCGCGCCATGGGATTGGCCGCACGGGTGGCGGCGGAAGAGTTGGGGCGTTGCACCGCCGAGCAGCGCGACACCGCGTTGCGGGCATTGGCCGCGGTGCTCGATGTTGAGAGTGATCGCATTTTGGCTGCGAACGAAGCGGATTTGGCGGCAGCTAGAGCCGACGGTATGGATGAGCACGTTGCCGAACGGATGATGTTGAATGCCGATCGAATCGCCGATATGGCGAGTGCCGTTAGCAACATCGCAGATCTAGACGATCCCGTTGGCGAGGTTCTGGAAGAACGTCAGGCTTATAACGGGATGCAGATACGCCGGGTTCGCGTCCCGCTGGGTGTGATCGGTGTGATCTACGAGAGCCGCCCGAACGTAACGATCGACATCGCTGCGTTGTGTTTGAAGGCTGGCAACGCAGTGATACTGCGCGGCGGCAAGGAAGCGATCCGGACGAACTCGGCGTTGGCATCCCTGGTACGAGAGTCGGTCGTGGCGGCTGGCATGCCCAACGATGCCGTCCAGTTCGTCGAAACGACAGATCGCGTCTTAGTCGGTGAAATCTTGGAGATGGACGACAGCATCGATCTGTTGATCCCACGTGGCAGCTCAGAGCTTGTTCATATGGTGGCGGAAAAGGCGAAGATGCCGGCAGTTACGGGTGGGATAGGCGTGTGCCACGCATATGTCGACGCGTCGGCAGACGTTGGCAAGGCTATCGACGTGGTTTTCAACGCGAAAGCCCAGCGACACACCGTATGCAATGCGTTGGATACTCTACTGGTGCACGAGAGCGTCGCAGGTACAGTATTGAACGGATTGTCTGGGCCGCTGTCTGCGGCTGGTGTCGAGGTGCGTGCCGACAATCGCGCTTGGGCATTGCTCGGTCCGAAACGACGTACTTTGCAGGTTAAACGAGCGAGTGAGGACGACTTTGGAACCGAGTTCTTGGCGTTGATACTGTCAGTGAAGGTCGTGCGCAGTCTCGACGAGGCGTTGGAACATATCAGGCGCTATGGTTCGGGTCACTCGGAGGCGGTGATTGCAGAAAATACTGAGGTGCTCGAGCGTTTCCTTAACGAGGTAGATGCTTCGGCGGTGTTTGCGAACGCTTCAACGCGTTTCAACGACGGCGGGGAGTTCGGTCTGGGCGCCGAGGTCGCGATATCTACCAATAAGCTGCACGCCCGCGGTCCGATGGGCATTCGCGAGATCATGTCCTACAAGTGGGTGGTCACCGGCGACGGTCATATTCGCACATAGATCGACGTTGCTTGGCGATTTTGGATTGAACTCTCGCGAGGTTCGAAAGCGCAAAAAAACTGAGGGCTCTTTCCTCAAAGGGAAGGATTAGGGCGAGGGCATATGACGAACTATACGCTGCACAGAGAACTAAGGACTCCGAACTCCGAATCGTTTTTCGTTGTCGATAGCGAAGACCGCGATGTCGGTCGATTGGATGTGCATTTTCCACATGGGATGGTGCACGCGACGTTGATTGTTCGAGAGAATCTGACCGAGGAAGACCTTCGCGAGATCGTCAACCGTTTCATCCAAGAGATGAACCAGTTGGTAGGGGTTGATGGAATCGAGGTTGCGGTGCACGCGTATCAAGGTGAAGAACGCGGGATTTTCCACAACGACGACCTGAACGAACGTCGCAACGGCAACGGTCACTCGAATAACTGATCGGCCAAGTTTGCCGCGCCGCGGTCAGCCGGCAACGATATTGAAGAGCCGTCCAGGCACGTAGATTTCGCGGTGGATCTGTTTGTCTTTTGTATGACGTACCGCGCCCGGCGAAGATAACGCCGCCGCCGCGACTTCTTTCTCGCCCGCATCGGGTGGGACTATGATGGTGTCGCGAACGCGTCCATTGACCTGAACCACGATCTTTACAGTGTCAACTGTGAGCTTCGATTCATCCCATTCGGGAAGCATCTGCTCATGGATGGAGAATGTCCAGCCGTTGCGCAGCCACAGTTCTTCGGCGATGTGTGGTGCGAGCGGCGCCAGATGCAGCAACAATCGTTGCACGCTGGCGCGCCAAAGATCGAGGGTGACGCCACCGTTTTCCCATGCGTCGTTCATCTGATTGACGTAGGTCATCAACGCGGCAATTGCAGTGTTGTATTTGTACGCGCGCATGTCTTCTATCACGCGCTTGGTCACTGCGTGGGATGCCGCATCAAGTGCGGTCTCGGCGGTTTGGTCGTCACCGTTCAGGTCATCTGCATCGCGCGTAGCGATATCCCAGACGCGGTGCAGCCAACGTCGGATACCGTTGATGCCGGAATCGGTCCAGCTTCCGCCTTTGTCCCAAGGCCCGAGGAACATTAGATAACAGCGGAGCGTATCAGCGCCGTACTCCTGTACTAGTGGGTCTGGCGCGAGAGGATTGGAACGCTTCGAGATTTTTCCAGTCTCGGTCGTAAGTGTTCCGTGGCTGAATAGGTGAACGTACGGTTCAGAGAACTCGACAAGGCCCATGTCTCTAAGCGCGCGGTTGAAAAAACGAGCGTAGAGCAGGTGCATGACGGCGTGCTCCATTCCACCGGTGTACTGGTCAACTGGTGCCCAAGATGCCGCGATTTTCGCGTCGAACGGGTCATCGACATCTTGAGGGCTTAAGTAGCGCATGTGGTACCACGACGAATCCATGAAGGTGTCCATGGTGTCGGTCTCTCGCTCGCCTGGTCCGCCGCAGTCGGGGCAAGGCGCGTTCAGGAACTCCTCATGCTCGATCAGCGGTGATCGGCCCGATGGCTGGAACTCAGCGTCTGACGGCAGCTCCACAGGCAGGTCTTCGTACGAGACGGGAACTGCTCCGCAGTCATCGCAGTAGATGATCGGGATCGGGGTTCCCCAATAGCGCTGGCGAGATATTAACCAGTCGCGGAGATGATAGGTGACTATCCGTTCGCCCCACCCGTTGTTTTCGATGGCATCGGAGATCGCTTCTTTGCCTTGTTCATTCGGGAGACCGTTGAACTCGCCAGAGTTGACTTGGACACCGGGGGCGATATAAGCCGCGTCGAGATCGCGGCCGTCCCATCCGTCGGGGGCCACAACTACTCGGATCGGGAGGTCGTACTTCTTCGCAAACTCGAAGTCGCGTTCGTCGTGGGCAGGAACACCCATAACCGCGCCGGTGCCGTAGGTGGCCAAGACGTAGTCGCCGACTAGGATCGGGACACGTTCGCCATTCAACGGGTTTATGCAGAACGATCCGGTAGGAACTCCAGTCTTCTCGCGCACCGCTGAAGTTCGTTCGATATCGGTTTCACGCGCCGCCGCGGCGACGTATTCTTCGACCGTTGCTTTGTATTCGGGATGGGTCAATTCGGCGACCATGGAGTGTTCAGGAGCCAGCACGACAAAAGTGACCCCGAAGATCGTATCGATACGGGTGGTGAATGTAGCGATCGACTTTGTTGCGAGGTCGTATTCAGAGATGTCGAAGCGGATGTTTACACCCTCGGACCGGCCAATCCAGTTTTCCTGGCTAATGAGAACCTTCTCAGGCCAGTCGATGCCAGACATGTCAAGCATTTCATCGGCGTATTTGGTGATGGCGAAGTACCACTGCGGCATATTGCGTTTGATTACGACGGTCTCGCAACGTTCGCACTTACCATCTTTGACCTGTTCATTGGCGAGTGTAGTCTGGTCTTCGGGACACCAGTTGACGGCTCCGTCGGAACGGTACGCGATCCCGTTCTCAAGAAACTTCAGGAAGAAGTGCTGGTTCCACTTGTAGTATTCGGGATCGCAAGTGATGATCTGTCGGGACCAGTCGTACGAGTTGCCCATCAACTCGAACTGATTACGCATGTTGGCGATGTTGTCGTAGGTCCAGACACTGGGGTGAACATTGCCGCGGATGGCGGCGTTTTCGGCCGGTAGACCGAATGCGTCGAACCCTTGGGGATGTAGGACGTTGTAGCCCTCCATCCGCTTAAAACGGGCTGCAGCGTCTCCGCCGCTGAAAGCGAACCAGTGTCCGATGTGGAGGTCGCCTGAAGGGTACGGGAACATCGACTGTACGAACCACTTCGGGCGAGTCGTGTCGTCCGGATCCCAACGGTAGACTTTCGCGTCGTCCCAAAGCGTTCGGATGCGAGGCTCGACCTCGGCATGGTCGTATCGATCGCCGAATTGATGGGAAGTATCGGGTGGGATATCGGACGCTAGAGCCATCGACGATTCTCCGAACTAGGTGAAGCCGGGTAGGCTTGAAGAGCTTCGAATGTTATCGATTCTAATGCAACCGCAAGTTGGGCTAAGCGCCGATCAGTTGTGCACTGCTTCCGCGAAACAGGTCAAAGTGTAAGGTGAATCAGGTCGGATTCTGACGAATTTGGAGATTTGGCGAAAAAACTTCGGTAATTTGCTTGACATAATCACACATATGTAAAATATACTACAATAGTGGTAATCGAAACGATCGACTTACGGAGGAACACCCCAACTATGCCCAAACCCAGAGCCAAAACCAGAGAGGTGCGACGCCGGATCTGGGAGTTTATTCGCGACTACCGGCGCGAGAACCTCTACGGCCCGAATCTACGCGAAATAGCCGAAGCGGTCGGCATCAGCTCCGCATCCAACGTCAACTATCACGTCAAACCGATGATCGAGCAAGGCCTCTTGACGGGCAACAGCAATGCTCGATCGTTGAATGTCCAGTCGGGCATCCCGATCGTGGGAACGGTCGCTGCTGGTCCTAACACTCAAGATTTCGTCATGGATTTGCCGGAAGTCGCATGGGACCAAGTAAGCGAATTCGACACCATCGATTTTCCGGACTGGCTCGTTGGGAACGCGCGCGACCCCTTCGCCCTAGAAGTGACTGGCGATTCGATGATCGACGCCGGCATCATGGCGGATGACGTCATCATCATGGAGAAGACTAACCGTGCCAAGCGCGGAGACATGGTCATCGCATACGTCGCCAGCCGGGAAGAGCACACGGTCAAGCGATACTACCCGAACGGGCCGACTGTCACGCTCCAGCCTGACAACAAGAACTACGATCCGCTGATCGAGGATGCCAAAGATGTCAGCATCGAAGGCAAAGTCATCGGCGTTGTGAGGCGTTATTGAGAATCTGACATCCCCGCGACTTGCCTCGGCGTTAAATTCGTCCGTCCGGACGCGTCGGAGCACGGTCGAACTAGAGTTAACATTGAGCGTTTTCGCGGGTCGGTTACAATCGAACTTGACATTTCGTCATAGAAGGTAACCATCTAATCCGAAAACGCCACCGTGGCGAGGTCCAGCACGACATGTTTGGCAGAGGCATAGGCCCACTTGAGATATTCCTGATCGTCGTGGTGGTGCTTATCATCTTTGGCGCCGGGCGGTTGCCTGAAGTCGGGCGAGGCATCGGCACAGCCATCAAAGAGTTCCGCGGCAGCCTCGGCAATAAGGACAACGCCGAAAACGCGGATGAAAAGAAGGCGGATGTAACGGACGCCGAGAAGCCCGACTAGTTTCCAGCGTCCGTGACGCTTCGGTCGGCTCCATTTTCCACGCCGGGTGGTCGTCGCGTCGCGAGCCTAGTGAGTAGCAGTCCGAGTTCGAAGAGGACGATAATGGGACCTGCGACAAGCGCCTGCGTCACTGGATCGACAGTAGGCGTGACTATTGCTGCAAGGACAAAGGCGAATAGTATGATCCATCGCCGATGTTTCGATAGTCCTTGCGGTCTCAATATCCCCAGTTTCGCCAAAATGAACATCGCAATCGGGATCTCGAATATCAATCCCAGCCAGATCATAAGCGTTGAGACCAGAGTGACGTAGGATGACAGTCGCGGGGTGACAAGTGCGATCTCACCGCCGAACTGCAGCAGGAAATGGATGGCAGGCGGGATCGCCACGTAGTAAGCGAACGCGGCACCTGCGATGAAAAGCAGCGTACCGCCAGGTAGCAGGAGATAGAGCGTGCGCCGTTCGTTGCCTTTCAAGCCAGGTCGGATGAACATGATGACTTGATAAAGGACGACTGGAAAAGCGACGGCGAATCCTACGAGCACTGAAACTTTCGCGGTCACTGTCCAACCTTCAGTTATGTCAAGCTGGACGAGCCTTGCAGGATCGTCGGGACGGACGCGTTCTAGGGCTTGGATCGCGGGTCGTTGGACGAAATCTTGTATCGGCTTATAAAAAACGAACGCCAGGATCGTCGCGATCAAGATGGCGGCAACCGCTATATAGAGCCGTTTCTTCAGCTCAGCGAAGTGGGACATCAACTGGATCGGTCGGTCTTTCACGATGGCGCGCCTGCACCTTCGGAGTTAGCTTCGGCACTCGTTTCGCTGGGTGATGGTTCCGATGAAGCACTGGTTGGCTGCTTTGGTGTTTGCGGACCCGTCGCGGTTCTGGAGTAACCGCTGGGCCGGACTACGGAACGGGCGAGCGACTTAAGATCGGCGGCATCGGTGGTAATGTTTTGAGCGTCTTCGCGGATGTCGTTGAGTTCCGATGTCAGATCACGGACATCGTTGAACAAGCCGTCTTGATCGAGTCGCTCTCGGATCCCCTCAACATCGACCGCCTCTTCGACCATCTGCGTCAACTCTTCGCGTTGCCGCCGTAACTCGGTCATGTATTTGCGCGCCGTCCGAACCCCTTCAACCAACCTGACGGGTCCGACGACGAGCAACCCGATGATGAACACGACGATTAGCTCGAGTCCACCGATGCCGAGGAAATTCACTGCCTGTTCATCTCCTCGTGCGCGGCACAGGTTGCGTAGATGTGAGCGTTGGCAAACGTGCACGCGCCGGGCGGGAGCAAAGCGCGTACGGCGCATAGTGGTAGTCCGACGACGTTGAGGTAGCAACCGATGACCGCTTCAGCGGGATGAAATTCGCCGTCTTGGACTCCGTAGCCTCCTGCACGGTCGTAAGGCAATCCCGTTGCTACGTAATCACGGATCTCGGAGTTGTCGTATGCTCGCATCTTTACTTTGGTGACGACCGTGTGTGACAGCGTTTCGCCGCGCAGACGATGAGGTGCATAGGTCGTAGCGACCGTGGTGACGACGTGATGCTGCCTTCCCCGCAACTTTCGAAGCATATCTACCGCCTCGTCTCGGTCGCCAGGTTTGCCGAGAGCGTGTCCGTCAAGAGCAACGACGGTGTCAGCGGCGATGACCACCGCGTCCCAGGGCAATCGATTCCGATTGGCAGCGACGGCCGCATGGAGTTTTGTCTCTGCGTTTTGGCTTGTGAGTTTGTAGATGTCGGGCTCAACATCGGAAGTGATTTCATCGCTGCCGCCCGAACCGTCCTGCAATACGAAAGTTAACCCAGCGAGCGCCATGATGTCTCTTCGGCGTTTTGATCCTGATGCGAGGATGAACCGAACATTTACACCGCGCGCTTCTTCGCTAGCAAGCGACGCGGTTGCAGTGTCAGATTTTGACATGGCAGCAAGAATACGGTTGGCGATTGTTTCGACCCCTATTTCTCCAAGAGAGCGAGAGCTTCGACATGTCTAGTCTGCGGGAACATGTCGACGGGCCGGACTGATACCAGTTTAAATCCGCTCTCGCAAAGGACATTCAGATCGCGTGCCATCGTTATGGGGTTGCAAGAAACCATCATTATTCGGCGCGGCGCGAGTGTTTTCAGGGCTTCCAAAGCTTGGGGATGGCAGCCGATCCGAGGGGGATCGATGATGGCCGCGTCAACAGTGCACCCCGATTTAGAGAGATCGATGGCTGCGATTTCGGCCTTGGCTTTGATGAACGTGACGTTGTCGACATCGACGCAGTTGGCTTTGGCATCTTTGATGGCTGAAGCCGATTCTTCGATTCCGATCACCGACTTGACGTAGGGCGATAGCAGGCGCGCGAAGCTTCCGACGCCGCAGTAGAGGTCGACTAGAGTGTCGTTGCCCTCCAACCCCAGGATGGAGACGATCTCGTCCACGACTGCTGACAACTGCGCGGTGTTGACTTGGAAGAATGAAGAGGCGGCGACTTGAAATTTGGTGCCTCTCACCTCTTCGATGTATTTTTGGCGGCCGGACGGAACGTCTTGGATCTCGGCTGGCAACAACGGTTGGATTATGGTGTCGCCAGTGTTGCTGCCCACGCGAATGGAGATCTGAGTCATGCGATCGAGCCGACCTTGGAGTTGCGACAGAGTTTCGTTGATGTGTGAGTCCATGATGGCGCACTCGTCGACCCGCACGAAGCAACGACTGTCGGCGTTCTTAAAGCCGGCGATGCCGTTCTCGCCGCCGCGGCCGACCGTGAAACGAGCGTGATTGCGGTAGTGGAAGCGCGTTGGCGATGGCATCGTTTTCAGTACTTTCGCGCTACGCAGTGTGTTGTATTGGGACAACGCGTTCGTCACGATCTCACGTTTGATCTCCAGCTGACGGGTGTAGTGGATGTGCTGCCATTGACACCCGGAACACTCGCCGAAGTAGACACACTTCGGTTCGACTCGATGTCCAGAGGCGCGTTCGACGTTTTCGACCAGTGTGGCGATACGATCTCGGTAGACCTTGACAACTTTTGCGGAGACTTTTTCCCCGGGTATCGCACCTGCGATGGTTACCGGAGCAGTTTGGTATTCGGCAGTGGCGAGCCCGCGTTCATCGAAATCGCCGGCCTGCAAATCTAGGGTGTCGCCGCACTTGATCTCAAGATGAGACGTGAGGTCTGGTCCGCGGTAACGGTTCCTGTGCTTTCGTTTCGCCATTTCAAATTCGACGAACGCCACGTCCCTGCTACTTGTTTCCACCCGCTATGCATCGCATCCGAACATGCCAAGGAGTCGAATCCCAATATACAACTGTACGTTTTGATACTCTGAAGTTATGTGATCAAGGGCCTTAGATCGAACATCTGACAGAATCTTTGCGAACTTCCAATTGACCCAGACACTACCAGAGCCGATCGTCAAACCGTGGAAGATTTCGCGTAATGGTGTCCCACAACGCGCGAAGCGAAGATTGCCGGAATGGTTCAAGGTACGAGCGCCGGGCGGCGAGAACTATACCGATCTTAAGAAGCGTCTCCGCGGTTCGGATTTGCATACGGTCTGTGAAGAGGCAGCATGCCCGAACATCGGCGATTGTTGGGAACGGCGCACCGCGACTTTCATGATTCTTGGGGACACGTGCACACGCGCCTGCTCTTACTGCAACGTCAAGACCGGATGGCCGGGCGAGCAGAATGTGGATTGGGCCGAGCCGTTCCGATTGGCGCAGACAGTGCAGGCGATGGATCTGAAGTACACAGTGGTGACATCGGTCGATCGCGACGACTTGTCCGATTACGGCTCGTCGATATTTTCGATGGTGATCACTCAGATTCATCGTTTGGCACCAGAGTGCAAGGTTGAGGTTCTGATACCAGACTTCGGTGGTGAACGGACTGCTTTAAAGCAGGTTGTCGATGCCGGGCCGGAGGTGTTGAATCACAACATCGAAGCGCCCCGCAGGATTTTCAGCAAGGTGCGCCCCAAAGGCGATTATGATCTGTCGTTGGAACTCATACGCCGCGTGAAGAAAATCGAGCCCAGTATGCCGACGAAGTCAGGCATGATGGTTGGTCTGGGTGAGACGAAAGACGAGGTGTACGAGACGATGCGCGATCTACGGGATGTTGATTGCGACCTGCTGACGATTGGTCAATATCTGCGCCCATCGGAGCGACATCATCCGCTAATCCGCTTCTACCATCCCAGCGAGTTTGGAGAATTTGCCCGCGTCGGCATGGAAATGGGTTTCAAGCACGTCGCCTCCGGCCCGTTGGTGAGATCGTCGTATCACGCCGACGAGCAGCACGAGTCGGCAATCGACGCTTTGTTGGTCAAACGGTAGGCAGTAGTCGCCGTATTTCATTTCCTGGGAGTACACAGGAGATGATGTCACTAAACATCGAACGTCTAGCACGTATAGCGGCCATAGTCACAGCTCTGATGCTGACACTGGGCAGCACAGCGACACTGGTCTCGTCGGCCGACGCCGACGACCGCAGCCACAGTTCCGCGACTGGCTTCTTCGGCTTAGATGAAGATGACCGACCAATCGTTGATAGGAACGGGATCATGCTCGTGTTCGATGGCGCAATAACCCCCGAAACGGTCTCCAATGACACGTTCGAGGTATGGCTGGACCAACACACCCGAGGCGCGGTCGTCGAAGTTCAGGTGGACGGCGCATACGTATTTTTACGATTAAGAGACGAATTAGCTTCGAACGCGATGCCAGTGATCCAGATCGCGGAAGGCCAAGAGATCGAGGATCTAGCTGGCAACTCGACCGATCGTCGGAAGTTGGGCCCCGTGCGAATCGCGGACGGGATCATGCCGCAGCTGACAGTCATCTTGAGCGGAGGGTCAGGTGTAGGTACCGGTAACGAAGGGGCAGATCGACTCACCAACGATTCGATCGAGATTCACATAACCTCTGATGAACCACTTCAGGGTGCACCACGTGTAGTCGTCGTATGCAAAGGTCTGAGATGGACGGAGAATATCGATGCATCAGAGTTCGAGCACGACATTGACGACTTCATCGCGAACCGCAATGGGCCCTTCGCGCAGAAGCCGGGTGAACCTAAGGGAACTTCATACACCTGCGGTTACGATCCTGACAGTGACGGCATCGACGCCCCGTTTGAACTGACGGAAGATATCGCCAACTCAAGACCCGGGGATCGATGGGAGTATTCCTGGAGCAACCGTGTGGGTCCCATGACGGCGTTACGTGACGGTGAGCTCGCGGTGGTGGTTTACGGCCGAGATCGGTCAAGATACCAACTCTATGGAGAGACGGTTTCGAACTGGTCTACCGGCACGAGTGCGTTCGATCTGGATTCACGGTTTGAGTCGGGACGGATGGTTAGAAAGGGCCGAGTGTATCCCTCGGACGGCACGGTCGTGAGGGAAAAACGGCCATTCGTATTGATCGAGTTCCTGGAAATATCGACGGTGTCGCTGAAATCCGTGATGTTCGATGGTGTTGAAATTAAGGACGAATTCGAACGCGTTGCCGGCAATGAGTTCGTCTTTTGGCCATTGAGCATGAACCGAGGCGAACACGAAGTTGAGGTTGAGGTGACGGATTCAGCGAGAAATTCCCTCAAGTTCGACTTCAGTTTCACGTCAACCAGTCGCGGCGATTTCGTCATCCCTCTCGTTGCCGGTTGGAACGCGATATCACTGCCGGCTGACCCTATCGACCCTGCGACCGAATCAGTGTTTACCGATCCGGCAATCGAAACCGTCATTGAATGGGACTCCTCACATGCGGGCAGTCCATGGGCTATTGCTACCCGAAACGACAGCACATGGCGGTCGCTTGCCAACTTTCGAGAGTTGACAGAAATTCGAACCGGATCTGGATACTGGGTTAAATGTTCCGGGTACACTCAACAACCCGTTTCACTACGTCCGACGACCCCGTTACGACCTCCTCCCGAGCCGACTGCCCGGTTCGAAAAAGGATGGCGATTTGTAGGAGTAATCGACGGCAACGGCAACCAGACCGAGAATCACTTCGGCACGGTGCTCGTAAACAGCACAGGGGATCCGATTCGTGCGACTGAATACTTGGGCAACTATGAGGTCGCCCTCACCTGGGACCCCATTGACGGGCGATATATAGCCGTATCACCGAACGAAACGATCATTATCGGTCAAGGCATCTGGGTCTACTACGGTCCAATCTGATCCTTGATCGATCGCTCCCGCAACTGCTGCATCAACACATCATCAATATTGAACGTAGCCTTCATATGGCTATATAGCACAACAGCGATTACGTACACTGAATCAGACAACCCATGTCCAACCTTTATGTAATCGCCACACCGATCGGCAACCTCGATGATTTGACGATCCGCGCCGTCCACATTCTCCGCGAAATCCCACTCGTGATTGCCGAGGATACTCGCGTTACCCGCAAAATCTTGAACCGGATACAGGCCAAGCCCAAAATTGTAAGCTTCCATCGCAGGTCATCGCAGAGCGAGGCGACACGTATCGTCAGTTATCTCAGTCGGGGCGATGCTGCATTAGTCACCGATGCCGGCACACCAGGTGTCAACGACCCGGGCCAGAAAATCGTAGCCGCCGCGGTCGCGCAAGGTCACAACGTCGTTCCACTACCTGGTCCGTCATCCGTCATGGCAGCACTATCAGTCTGCGGTTTTTACGTCGACCAATTCACCTCGTGCGGATTTCTACCCGCGGCAAGAGGAAAGCGTCGACGATTCCTCAACGAGATAGCCCAGCAATCCATCGCCGCTGTGTTCTTCGAAACACCTCACCGCCTAACAGCTGCACTCCAAGACATTGCAGAGATTCTCAACAACCGACAATTGGCCATCTGCCGGGAAATGACGAAACTTCATGAGGAGGTTTGGCGTGGCGTGGCAGCAGACGCTCTTGAGCATTTCGACAATCCGCGTGGGGAGTTCGTCATTGTTGTCGCCCCGCTTGATAGAGGTGAACGAAGCACGAGATCTCGCGGCGAAACAAACGCCAAGAACCAAATCCTAACGGCTGCATCCGAGTTGTCAGACCGATACGATTCACGCCGCGATCTGGTCGATGCAGTTGCCGCCAAAACCCAACTTTCTAAAAATCGGGTTTACCAAACCCTCCATCGCGATTCCTAACCGACAATCACGAAATCCGCCGAGTATCTCCCAAGTAGAATCGAATGGAAGTGCCGCGCCGCTGTTTCTGATCTGACAATCGTGTGAAAAGCATCCGCGGCGTTAAGCGAGCCTCTACTTGTCCAAAGATATCCTCGTCTGCGTAGCCTGGCCCTACGTCAACAGTGAACCGCATCTCGGGCACATCGCCGGGATGAACGTGCCTGCCGACATATTTGCGCGGTATCACCGCATGATTGGCAATCGCGTGGCGATGGTGTCTGGTAGCGACATGCATGGCACTCCAACGGCGTTGAGGGCGGTCGACGAAGGTGTGCGACCGGAGGATATAGCGTTCCGATATCACGAGATCTGGACCGAGTGCATGGAGCGGATGGGTTTCTCATACGACCTCTACACGCATACACACACGAAAATCCACGAAGAGGTCGCACAGGACGTACTCCTGACTCTCGACAAGCACGGTTACATCTACGAAGACAAGCAGTTGATGCCTTATTCGGAGACCGAAAAACGGTTCTTGTCGGACCGTTTCGTCGAGGGTATCTGCCCGTTCTGCGACTTCGACGGCGCGCGCGGCGATCAGTGCGACGGTTGCGGTAGAACCTTAGATGCGACAGACCTGATCGAGATCAGGAGCATTCGCGACGGCAGCACGCCGGTTTTCAAAGGGACAATCCATCTGATGATCAAGTTGAGCGCGTTCCAAGAACGGCTCGAAGAGTGGGTGAAGACCAAGAACGATTGGCGCCCCAACGTTCGCAATCAAACTATCGGTTTTCTCAACGAAGGGCTTCACGACCGCGCGATGACCCGCGATATTGAGTGGGGGGTTCCCGTACCCGACGATCGTTTTGAAGGCTACGACAAGAAACGTATCTACGTCTGGTTCGAAGCAGTCATCGGGTATTTCTCCGCGACTAAAGCGTGGGCGATCGAATCCGGAAATCCGGAAGCTTGGAAAGAATTCTGGCAAAACGGGAACGCGGAGTCCTACTATTTCCAAGGCAAGGACAATATTCCATTCCACACCGTTTTGTGGCCTGCGATGTTGATGGGTTACGGCCACTTGAATCTGCCCACCGATGTAGTAGCGAACGAATACTTGAATCTGGACGGTCAAGGTTTCTCGAGCAGCAGGAATTGGGCGGTTTGGCTGCCTGACTACCTCGAACGATACGAAGTCGATCCGTTGCGTTATTACTTGGCATCGATAATGCCAGAAACGTCAGATTCCGACTTTACCTGGGAAGGATTCCTTGCGGCGAACAACAATGTCCTAGTCGCGACGCTTGGTAACTTCATTCACCGAACTTTGACTATCACAACGCGCAACTTTGACGGAAAGGTGCCCGTGCCGTGCGATCTCGGCGCTCAGGACCAGGAAGTGTTGGATTCTTGTTCCCAAACGTTAGACGAAGTCGCGAGGTCAATCGAAACTCGCCGCTTTCGGCGCGCTCTTTACCAAGCGATGGAACTCGCCCGAATCGGTAATCGCTACCTAGATTCGGAGGAGCCTTGGCGGACGGTGAAGAGTGATCCTAAGAAAGCTGCGAATACGTTGTGGGCGGCGCTCAACGTGATATCCGCGCTGCGAACTGTGTTCTATCCCTTCATTCCGTTCTCTAGCGATAAGATTCACAATCTGCTAGGGTTCGACGGGGACCCCGCCTCCGACGGATGGCGAATTCGCGTAGCAGAGCCCGGGGCACTGTTGCCAAACCCACGTCCCCTTTTCCGCAAACTGGAACCGGAGATTGTCGAACAAGAAAGAGAACGGCTTGTCGCGCAACAAACCGGAAATCCGTGAATCATTCGAGAATCTGCTTGAATCCACACTGTTCGAATGGGATGATTAGGATGCCATGACCGCCATTCAAACGCAGCCCGCGCAGGACATATTCGCGCCGATTGAAGAAGATTTGGCCCGAGTGGTAGAAGTCATTACCGAACTGAGTATCGAGGAGATCGAGCGTTGTCCGGCGGGGATCGATGCGTTCGAAACACTTGACGAGCGTCTCATGCACGTGATGTCGACACCGGGTAAAAAGATGCGACCTGCAATGACTCTGCTCGCCTCAAGGTTGTGGGGAGCGGTGCCTGACGAAAAGATGATCAGCATGGCGGTCGCAGTAGAGTTGCTGCACATAGCGGCACTGATACACGACGACACAGTTGACGATGCGGATGTTCGGCGCGGAAAGGCTACGGCGGGCTTTTTGTGGGGCAACAACTTCGCTGTGCTGCTTGGGGATTACGTATTCGCAACCTCGGCAAAATTCGTTTGTGCAACGGGATCGGTCAGACTAATCAGCCGATTCGCCGAAACGATTGCCGAGCTGGCTCGCGGCGAGTTGCACGAGATGGTTAGCAACTGGATCTTGCCGGTCACTGTAGATGAATACTTCGCGAGAATCTACGATAAGACGGCATCTCTGTTTTCGACCTCGGCCGAAAGCGGTGCGGTGCTCGGCGGGGCCGACGAAGATGCGGTCAATGCCCTAAGGGAATATGGCTACTACCTGGGAATGGCATATCAAGTCAAAGACGACGTTCTCGACTATGAGTCGACCACTGATGAACTAGGAAAACCCGCCAACCAAGACATCTTGAGCGGCAAACTCACATTGCCGGCGATCTACGCCTCTGAGAATCCGGAGTGCGCGGCCGCAATCGAGAGATTTTTCAACCTGTCTGAGACTGAGCGTAAAGCGGCACTTGGAGAGTTGTTGGAGACGATCCGCCACAACGGTGGCGTGGAGCGCGCCGAGGCGACCACGTCAGAATTCATTGATAAGGCGTTGCTGCATCTCGAAGTAGCGCCGCCATCGGTCAGCAGAGATTCCTTGGCGTCCATCGCTTTCCGCGTCAACTCTATGTAGCCGACCTATCGGTCGCGACTCAACAGCCCGAGTCGGATGTATTGCCCCTAACTCGCGTATCGGCCGAGTGTGTCGGATTGCGGTTCGATGCAAAATAGCCGTATGTCGCCTGAAACCATCATCGAACGGCTAGCCGCGATCTACGGCGAATTCGAGCAGACGCCACGCTATAACGCGCTTGACGAGCTAATTTTCACCGTCTTGACTCAGCACACGTCGGACCTGAACGCAGAGCGCGCGTTCATTCGACTGCGAGAAACGATTCCGACATGGGAAGAGGTGATGGTAGCCGATCAGCAGTTGATCGCTGATGCCATTTTCCACGGGGGAATGTCGAATCAGAAATCGAAGCGGATTAAGGACATTCTTGCCTCGATACTAGAACGTCACGGAGAGTTGGAGATCGAATTTTTGAAGGATTACGGGCTGGAGGATGCCCGCAAATGGTTGGTGGAACTCCCCGGAGTAGGACCTAAGACGGCCGCGGTAGTAATGGTGTTCGCGCTGGGGATGCCAGCATTCCCAGTCGATACGCACATCCACCGCGTTTCGAAGCGATTGGGATTGATCGAAGAGAAGACGACCGCTGACGCGGCGCATGAGATCATGGAGCGTCAAGTTCGACCAGAACATCGTTTCCAGCTTCACATGCAGATGATTACGCATGGTCGTCAGACCTGCAAAGCGCGCAGACCGTTGTGTGAAACGTGCCCGTTGTCCACGGATTGTCCATCAAGCATGGTGTGAGTGCTTAGTAGCATATGTGCGACGAGGTGAAATCATGAAGATAGTCTCCGTAGAAGCGACCAAGGTGAACTACCCGCGTTTGAAACCCATGACGGTTCCGCGTCCTGGTCCATCGCGCAGCGATCTCAACGCGCAGGCTACGCCGTTGCGGCGTTACACGAAAGATCCGGACTTCGCGTTCAGTCGCAGGACGCCCGGCGGCGATCGCGATGTCGGTTGCGTTGTGACTTTAGAGGACGGCACATGGGGTTTCGGTTTCACCGACCACGGGCGCACGACCGCGTCGCTTATCGACGACTACCTCGCACCTACGATTGAGGGGCGCGACGTCATGTCAACCGAGACGCTATACGATCTGATGATTCGCGTCACTTCCGGCTTCGGCACCAACGCACTTGTCGCGTACGCAATCGCCGCGGTCGACCTCGCGATCTGGGATGCCAAAGGCAAACTCCTCGAAAAACCCGTTTACAGCCTCCTCGGCGGAAGCACTGACATCCTCAAGCCGCTCTACTCCACCGGCAACGACACTTGGTGGCAGAAGAAACTTGGCTTCAAAAACTTCAAACGATTCAGTCCCTACGGACCCCCGGATGGCATCGAGGGCATCAACCGCCTTGAGGAGGAGATTGCAGAAGCTCGCGAACTGGTCGGGCCAGATGCCGAGTTGATGCTCGACTTCTGGATGGGCCTGGATGTCGAAACCGCCGTGAGGACGGCGGAGAGACTACGTCCATACAACCTCAAATGGCTCGAAGACGCGTTCCTTCCCGACACGTTAGACGAGTACGAGCGTTTTCGGACGCGCGTGCCTTGGCAGACGCTGGCTAGCGGCGAGCACTGGTACGGAATATACCCGTTCTTCCACGCCGCTAAAGAGGGACTGGTCGATATCTTGCAGCCCGACATTATCTGGTGTGGCGGGTTGACACCGTTAATCAAGATCTGCCACGTCGCCGAATCGGCAGGTCTATCGGTGATACCGCATGGTAGCGGCGGCACTGCTTACGGTCAGCACGCCTGCTATGGACTGGCCGCCGTTCCCATGATCGAATGTAGCGGACCCGTGATGACCGAACCCGGCGTGCCGCTCCACGAAAAGGACCGGTTGCCGGGAACGGTGGCACCGTTCGAGGGCAAACTCAAACCCAGTGCCGAACCGGGATTCGGGCTCAACCTGAAGCGCGAGTGGTTTCCGGGATTTTTCGGGTAAATGCCGATTTGTGGGAGCATTGTCAGCACTACAGCAAACACCCGAATAGCCCGGTGAAAACAGACGTTTTGAAGTAGCTATCAACCGGATCCAGAATTACCGTAGTAGTAACACTTCCATTTCGTCTTCAAGCATACGTAACCAAGATGCACCGGGTGTAGCCCCCACTTGACACATGTGCCTCGGCAAGTTGGATCTTCGATCATTTCTTCATCGGAATCTTCGTAGTCGATGAAATATGCAGAAGAGTTATTGTTATCCAAAGCGTGCGCTTCATCATTGCTCACCGCTCAACATTTTGGATCTATGAGTTCATTGCTTGCTGAAACAGTCGTATCATTTGCCGCCTCCACTGGATTTGGCGCACTAAACCAAATCAGTCCAAGCATCAGAGCTACCACACCTATGACACTGAATTTCATAGAGCTAGTCATTCATGACCTCCTGTCGATCTTTGTGGTTGGTTGAGGTAGTTTTATACTTTTGACACATCGAAGTTATCAGTGCAAGCGCGATAGGCGAAGATTCGTAAACATGTTGAAATGCCAACAGTATCTTGATTCGTATAACCCACTGTACTCGGTGACAATTCCTTCAAAACATCGTCACTTAGATTTAATCTTGTATGCAATGCTATTGTCGATTATTATCGTTATAGTTTCAGCATGTGACGAATCCATCCAAGATGAGCCGGTCCCCGAGACGGAAATCGCGAAATTTAGCGGTGTTGATGTGTTGGAACCTGTGCAAAGTGCTTTAGATGATCGTTCGCGTACACGACTGGTAACGGAATCTGCGCGCGAAAGTGGGACGCTCGTGATTGATACGTTCAGCTGCGGAATCCCAGATCCAGCCATCGATGCCGCAACCCTCTCGAAAGCTAGCAAAGGTTCACTGGAATTGAATCTTGTTAGCGAGATCCACGCAGGGTTAATGATGATAACGGAGAACGAAGAAATTGGTTTATCTACTGCTTTGGCAGATAACTATTCAGTCACGGATGATGGTCTAACTTACGAATTCACTCTGAAAAAAGGGTTGAAATTCAGCGACGGGAGCCCATTAAGGGCATCAGACGTCAAATGGAGTTGGGAAAGGTCACTTCGAAAATCCGTTTGGGACGGACGCGCTGTATACGCTCTTGGAGCGATCGAAGGTGCGGGGGCAGTCGCGAATGCTTACTCGAGCGATCTGATAGGTGTAGAAGTCGTCGATGACCGTCACTTGATCGTGCGGTTACAGGAACCTAGGCCTGAGTTTCTCACATTACTTGCCGATCCAGTCGCGTCAGTGCTAAAGCGTGAAAACACCGAACGATGGAACGATGTTTGGGTTAACGATTCTACAGGTGCTGTCGTGAATACAGGGCGTGAACTGGGTGAATTGCCGGTCGGTGCCGGCCCATTCAAGTTGACGGAGTATGTCAAAATTGAGGCGACAATAGATAGCTTAGCAGGAGAAACACGATGCGTGTTGAAGAGGAACGAGCATTTCTGGGATCGCGTATCCCATTTAGATGGGATCATCGCGAGAGTGTATCCTGACCTGTGGCGATACAGTGGCACATCTGTCAGACAACTGGAAAACATCCTGGCAGGTGACCTCGATATAGGAATTGCCGATGCTGGCGTAAAACACGATACTCAAGCAATGTCTGATGGCCCGAACATTCGGCGAATGCGCGCGGCTCCATGGACTGAGTTCATTGTGTTAAACCCTGCACACGCGCCGTTTGATAACCGGCAGTTCAGAGTGGCCTTGGCACGATCTGCCGGAGTAGAATTCGACGCGGAAGAGCTGAATCGCATCGTGCCAGAATCCGTTGCACCTTTTGGATCGAATGTTTCGGGATACCAGTTTGACGCGAAAGGAGCAAAGGAAGACTGGGAAGACTCGTTGGAAAACGCGCCCGGTGATGAAGTGGAAACGTTCTACTACGTTTATGTCTTCGATTTTCTGCTAGACCACGTGGACTCTGTGTTTCAATCGTGGAAGACGGTTCTTGATTTTGATGTCGAGGTTCGAGAGTACGAATTCATAGAGAACGAAAATGGTGAGGACGTTTTGTCTCCACCTCTCGAGAATCTACACCTCGCATCGGTTCACACGTCGCTCGATTATCCGTTACCGCAACAGGCCCTTGAAGCGGTCGTGAATGCGTTCGGAAGCGAACGTTTGCCTAAAGAATTGGCCGAGATCAAACAATTGCTATCGGACGCGGCGACCGAGCCAGACAATGCGGTGCGACAACGAAAATACGAACAGATTGAACAACACATGCTTGACGAAGCTCTGGTGATACCACTTGGAATCTACGAGCCACATGTTGATTTTCTCGTACAGGCGTGGGTACACGACCTAAATCATACCAAGTACTCTGGTTCAACGTTTCACAAGGTGTGGATGGATAAAACCGCTCCTGAGCGGACATTGCCACAATAGGTCAATTTGTAACCGTCGCCTCCAGCGACTGAATGATGCCCCGCATGTGCCCGACGCAGTAGGCGATGTACTCGCGTCCAGCGGGCCCATCAGTAGTCAAGCGCATGATGTGGTCGTAGTCGATACAGCCCTCGTAGTTGACGTCGTATAGCGCCTTGGCGACTTCGTACATGTTCAGGTCGCCCGCGTCGGGTATCACTTCCATGTATCCCTTGTTTTCGGGGATCGTCCCAACTACGTTGCGGAAGTGCACGTGGAAAAGTCGGTTCTGTTCGCCGAAGTGTTTGATGCCTTCAAAGATGTTTTGGCCCGACTCGTATCTTGTTCCGACGCAGAAGGTGATACCGTTCGACGGTGATGGGACTTCGCTGAACAGTCGATCAAACGATTCGAACGAGTTGATGATACCCGGATAGCCGTTGAGCATAGGCACCGGCGGGTCATTCCCGTGCGTCGCCACCTTAACGCCACCCTGTTCCGCAACTTCGCAGATCGCCGTATAGTGCTTGATATGCCGCTCCCAAAGATCTTCCTCATCGGGAGCATCCGCAGCCCGGGGCGTGGCCAACGCTTCTTCAAGGTCGAATTTGGCGTGTTTGTATCCGCCTCGACCTTCGACGTACTCGATGATGGAGGGTAAGTTCGGATTGCTCAGTCCTGGTGCGTACGGTTGCACCCCCAAAACCGGAATGTCGAACTCGGCGCAGATTTCTGCATTGATGCAGGCATTGCGAGTTTGCTGCTCGGCGTTGGGTCCGCCGAGATAAGCATCGTGGAACTGTCCGGAAAGACAGTTAGCACGTTCGATGACCTGCCCAGCCTCTCCGAGCTTTTCGACTACCATCTTCATGCCATCGCGAGTCACCGCCCCACCGGACTCCAAGTATCCGGGAACTATGTCCATGGTGATATCCACCGCGTCGACGCCGATTTGAGTTAAGAAACGCAAGTCTTCCGAACGATCTAGCCAATCTGGGCTGATGCGTGTGCCGATCCTCATCATCACTGTTGCCTCCTGAAAGGTGTATGCAGTAATTGATACCACAGGCGCGAGCGAGTATCTGACGTTGCCGAGAAAGTGAGAATCGATTTATTCTGTTTGATGCCGAATGTGACCGAGAAGCCACAAAAACAACAGGACAAATCATGCCCGACGACAATGCACCAAAACGTCCCAACATCATCCTCATTCTTGCCGACGATATGGGTTACTCCGACCTCGGTTGCTATGGCGGTGAGATATCTACGCCGAACCTCGACCGACTCGCCAACGAAGGTATACGCTTTTCGCAGATGTACAACACCGCGCGTTGCTGTCCTTCTCGCGCATCGCTTCTTACCGGGTTGAACCCACACCAGACTGGCGTCGGTCACATGGGCAACAACATTGAGGGCGAGCCGTCATATCAGGGATACCTCAACAATCGTTGCGTGACAATTGCCGAGGTGCTCCGCGATGCGGGTTATCGCACTGGCATATCCGGCAAGTGGCATTGCGGATCAGACCCCGAGCGCGCGGACGAGGGACATCCGCAGTTGCAGCGCGGCTTCGAGCAGATGTTTTGGTTCGAGGGCGGTAACGGGTACTTCAATCACTCGCGTTTCTTCATCGATCGGATCGCAGTCGAGGCTTCGGGCACCGATTACTTGACTGACATGATTACTGACCACGCGGTCAGGATGGTCGATGATGTTCAGAACGACGACCGTCCGTTTTTCCTGCACGTGGCATACACCTCGCCGCACTGGCCCCTGCAGGCCCTTGAGGAGAACATCGAGAACTACCGCGGTAAATATTCGGATGGATGGGATGCCACCCGCACGGCGCGTCACGAGCGTTTAAAGGCTTCGGGCGTGTTGGACGATAAGTGGGAGATATCACCGCGCGACGAGACGGTAGCCGCGTGGGAAGACGCCACGCACAAGGAGTGGGAAGGCATGCGAATGGCCGTCTACTCCGCACAGGTCGAGCGAATGGACCAGGGTATCGGCAAGATCTGCGACGCCTTGAAAGCGAATGATGTTGAACGAGATACCGTCGTCATATTCTTGTCGGACAACGGTGGATGCGCCGAATTCCTGTGCGAAGACCGCGACAACATGGACGAATCGCGGGTTGTTCCTTTAACCCGAGATGGCCGCGAAGTGCGCGTGGGCAACTCGCTGGACATAACGCCCGGCGGCGACGACACCTACATGAGCTACGACACTCAGTGGGCGAACGTAAGCAACACGCCGTTCAAGCGGTTCAAGCGTTGGACACATGAAGGCGGTATCGCTACACCGCTCATCATCAACTGGCCAGCTGGCATTTCGGAACGGGGGCGCGCGGGGAAAATCTCGCACACGCCCGTCCAACTCATGGATCTGAACGCACTCTGCATCGACCTTGGCGGTGGCGAGTATCCGATGGAGTTCCGCGGTCACGAGATCACGCCGCACGAGGGCGAGAGTTTCCGCGAGGTGCTGGAGGGCAACGAAAGCTGGTCGAAGCAACGTCCGTTGGCATGGGAACATGAGGGTAATCAAGCGATCCGTGTGGGTGGTTGGAAGCTGGTGCGGGAACATGGAAAGCCTTGGGAGCTCTACAACCTGGAGCAAGACCGAACGGAACTGAACAATCTCGCAGGGGGTGAATCGGATCGCGTTTCAGAGTTGGCATCGCTGTATGCGGAATGGATGCAACGCGCTGGGGCGGTCGATTGGCCGCCCGGCGCAGGTGGCAGTTGGCAATTCCCGGGGTTGAACATTAACGGGACCTTCCAAATGCGTGGGCACGGCCACATCATCCCGCGCGGCTTCACTCGAGCGGCGGCTAACGCTCGTGACTAACCGTTAATTCGCGTTCCGCTAACTGGAAGTTTCGATGGACATGCAAGAGACTGAGCACCTTCCAGACGAATCAACAAATCGTGGTCTGCCACGGATCGCGAACCGCATCGTGTCGAACCCGATGTTCGATTACTTCATCATCGTCCTGATACTGTTGAGTGGCGCGTTCCTTGGCTTGGGTACAGTGCCGGAGATCTCCGACAACTATGGTGATTTGCTGACGCTAGGCAACCAGGTGAT
>JAAXHR010000346.1 GCA_012270805.1 Dehalococcoidia bacterium | reverse complement strand
GATTCGCTCACGCGGACCGAGTTCGTCGAAAAGACGTTGTTCTGGTTGATGCACCAACCGACGCTGGCATCGGCCTCGGCGAAGATGCGGACTATTTTCAGGAAATCAGGGTGTGCGAGTTCTGCGCCGCCGAGTGAACGAGGTAGTAGGAGGCGGAAGAACCCTGCGTCAATGATTGGATCAACGATATCTTCCGGAATGCGGCGTTCGCGGTTAATGCAATCAGCCGCTGGAGCGACCATCGACGCTAGATCGCGGGCTTCGTCGATGAGTCTTTCTACGGTTCGCAATCGGTGAGGCGATCGTTCAGTTACGCCAACTCGTCGGGAACAACGATGTCAGGTTCGAGCTCGAGAGGGTATCCGGGGAAGAAATCTCGCCAAGGCTCAAACTGTTCAACGAACTGCATGCCGTGTTCCATGGACGGCAGATTTTTCATTGCACGCCCGGGATCGTAGCCCATAGTCTTCGCCATTGCCTCGATGCCGCCACGTCTAGTGTGCCTTACACCCCCGACGTTGAATGAGTCGCCATCATCATCTTCGACAATCAAGTCGAAGCCACGTTTTCGTTGTCGCCAGTAGAGTCTCACGGTTTTCCAAGCGTTGGTCTATTCAGTGTCAGTCAGATACGGTTTCACCCTGTCTAGTATCGCATTGCCTACGCTGTACTTGCTCATCAGCGGTAGAGGTTCGATCGAGCCGTCTGTGCGCACGATATCGACTCGGTTGGTGTCGGTCCCGAAGCCGCTACCAGGTTCAGTCACGTCGTTGGCAACAGTGATGACGGCGCCTTTGGTGGCCATTTTCGCCGCGCCTTTTACGGCCGCATCGCTGGTTTCGGCCGCGAACGCGACCTTGACGAGGCGAGGACCTACAGCCTGCGGCATCCAATCTTCGATCTCTTCGAATTCCATCGTTATCCCCTGGCCACTGCGCTTTTTGATCTTTTCGTCTGTGAACGAACTGGGACGGAAGTCAGATATCGCTGCCGCCATGATCAAGACATCGGCATCCGCGGCCGCAGGCAATGTGGCGGAGCGCATTTCGTCTACCGTGCTCACATTGATGGTCTCAACGCCCCAAGGTGGACGGATGCCGGTTGCGGCAGTTATGAGGATCGTTTGTGCGCCGCGATCGCGCGCTGCTTCAGCGATGGCGTATCCCATCTTGCCGGTCGAGCGATTGGTGATGACGCGCACGGGATCGATAGGTTCGCGAGTACCACCAGCAGTCACGACGACGCGTCTGCCGACCATGTCTCCGTGCCGAACGCCGATAGCGGCGCGCACCGCGTCGACGATGTCAATAGGATCGCTCATGCGGCCCTCGCCGACGAGGCCGGAAGCCAACCTGCCAGATTCGGGACCGACGACAACAGCACCCCGTTCACTCAACGTCGCGACGTTGTTTTGTGTCGATTCCGAGGCGAACATGTCAGCGTCCATCGCTGGTGCCAATACCAGCGGTGCGCTTGATGCGAGAACTGTAGCCGTCACTGCGTCGTCGGTGATGCCGAGAGCAAGCTTGGCGAGCGAGTTAGCGGTTACTGGGGCGATCACGATGCAATTGGCCTTCGTCCCAAGCGCGACATGATCGATGCTGCTCTCGCTGTTTTGTTCCCAGAGCGACGTTACGACCGGGTTGTGGCTCAACGCGGCTAATGTAGTGCTGCCGACGAAACGTTGCGCAGATTCGGTCATTACGACATCGACCCGTGCGTCGAGTTTGACGAGTTCTGATGCGACGTATGCGGATTTGTACGCGGCAATCGAACCCGTGACTCCCAGAACAACCCGTCTATTGGATAGCGGGGTATGTGCTGGTGGGTTCATTTGGCGTGATACCAGTGCATCAAGATAGGCGTGGTCGCGAATAGCGATGCAGATACGACCTTGCGTGGGGGACTAATCCCTTTCGACCACGAATTGTTTCGGCAATTCGGCGGTCGATGAGCCGGATTTGTAGTCCATGATCGTTTCGTAGATGTTCTGCACCTCGTTGCGATCCAACTCGGTTGGTGCGTCGATTCTCAGACTCTCGTCGCCTTCAACTCTGACGAGGAGGCGTGATCCGAGCGACGATCGGAATCGATAGCCCAAGTTCCAGAAGCGTGCCAGCTCGATCTCTACCGATCGGGCGCGCAAGGTCAACGCGTCCTTTGTTTTGAAGTCTACGCCGATGCGGGCGCGTTGGAGCGTCATCTTGTCGTCGTGCCAGCGGTAGTGGGCTTCCATGTAGAGGAAATCGTTTACGTAAGGCAAGCAGGCATCTGGATCTGGTCCAGCGTAGTGGCGTGGCCCGATGGTGAATTTAACGCCTGATATCCGCTTGCTGCCGTGGATGACGCCGTAGTTCCTCAGGTCGACATCCGACATCGTGATGTCCGTCAACTGGTCAGTCGGCCAGAAGTCCTGGGACCGCCAAATCCACTTTACGCGCTGGTCCCTGACCGCGATGATGTGATCCAGAATCCTGAACTCGTCATTTTCGATGACGTGGTGGAGCGTGACCTCGTTCTTTTTGCTACGTTCGTACTCGGTTGGACGCAGCTTCGAGCGTGCTCGTTGGACGTAATCGTCAACTATCTCTTCAAGAGTCGGCTTCGTGTTCTGTACCATGTTCCGTTTCCGCGATTAGGTTAACGGTTGGTTCAGTCTACGATGCTAATGTACGGAACGCCATGTGTAGTCGAGATACCAAGTCGCTGGCGGTCATCGCGTATGGCGTGAGATCGGCACGTGCAAACTCGGCGCTCAACGAGTGTATTGACACCCCAAGCGACGCGGCGTCAAATGCATTCGATTTAGCGGCGAGCCCGGTGATTAGTCCTGCGAGAACATCGCCGGTGCCACCGCGCGCCAAGCCGTGGTTGGGCATCATGTTGATCCGCACCCGACCATCAGGCGAAGCAATCAACGTCGTTGCGCCTTTCAGGACCGCGACGCAGTTGAAACGTTCAGCCGCTGTTTGCACGGCGGCGAGACGGTCGGCCTCAACCTCCTCGACAGAGATTCTCAGCAAACGCGACATCTCGCCGGCGTGAGGCGTTATGATCAAGTCCCCATCGAAAACCTCCCACCATCCAGGCATTTGCGATGCCAACGTCAGTCCGTCGGCATCAAGGATCACGGTGCAGTCTTTCCAAGGGTGTGGTGTCGACGTCAGCCGAGAAAGCAGCTCGCGCGCGCCTTCTGAAAGACCGATCCCGACGCCGATCAGCACGGAGTCCATCGCCGTAATGCGCTTCTGCAGCTGGTCGAAAGCCGGACCCGGCACCACGCCGTTGACATCTTCATCTAAGGGAATGTAAGTAGCTTCCGGGACATCACCGGCCAATGCTTGGAACGCGCTGATCGGTGTGGCAAGTGCTACCAGCCCTACGCCGGAACGGACACATGCCTGCGCCGCCAGCGATGCCGCACCGACGTAAGTCTTCGATCCGGCAAGGAGCAAGGAGCGGCCGAAGTCACCCTTGTGAGCGGTTTGGTCACGGTCTGGAAGGAGAATGCGCGCCAATTCGGTGGTGTTGGCTTCGCGTTTAATGTGGTCAGTCAGTCTTGATGGAATGCCGACATCCAAAGCCACCATCTCATCGCCGTGCGCCGGGTCTCCGAAACGTATGGCCGGCCCTAACTTGGTCAGCCCGACGGACAGGCAAACATTGGCAGATAGCCCGTTGGGGTCGAAGTCTCCGGTGTCTGGGTTTGCTCCGCTGGGCAGATCGATGGCGACGATTTTCTTTCTGCTCGACTTCGCGATCGCCAATAGCGACGAAATCGGCTCTTCAATGGATCTAGAGATACTGAATCCGAAGACCCCGTCGAGAATCAGGTCGCTTTTCTCGCATAAGTCTGACATTTCGCGCACTGGTGCAGGACCTTGAAGTGCAACCATGTTTCCACCAGCTTCCACGAACTGGTCCAACGGTGGGTCCTCCTCCCCGCGAGGTAAGACCAAGGCTGCGGTGGTGCTCACTCCAGCTTCCAGCAGGTACTTGCCCGCAATCAGGGCATCGCCGCCGTTGTTCCCCTTGCCCACCAACGCCAGAATGTGTTTATCGCAATCACTGTTGTCAAGATCAGCCCTCAAGTCAGTCAGCACCCAGTCAGCGATCGCTCTGCCTACTCGATCCATCAAACCTTCCAGTGTGATCTCGCCCGAATCAAACCACCGTTGCTCGATGGATTGCATCTCCGCAGCAGTGACGACTTTTCGATTTGGCGTCATAGCGAGTTCGTCTACGGCTTCCAAGCATCGTCGCGTGCTTCCAGTACCACCGAGGCGACCGCGAACTCTTTGGAGTGCGTCAAGCTCAACGCGATGCGCGTGACACCCATTTTTTCGGCTCTCGCCTGCGCTTGACCGTGAAGGATGATCTCAGGAGGGCCGCCGCGCTTGCGTGTCACCTCAATTGACTTCCATGGAATGCCTCTGACGCCGGTGCCGAGAGCCTTCATGACCGCTTCCTTGGCCGCGAAACGGCTAGCTAGCTGCGGGGCGCGATTACGGGCGTAGCGCTGTTCTCCGGGCGTGTAGACCTTGTTCAAGAAGCGCACGGGGTAGCGATCCCGCACCGTTGCGATGCGACTGATTTCGATCAGATCGACACCCGTGTATATCATGGTTTTTGGTTCGCCCGTGGTGCTGAATGGCGCTTTTGCGATACAAATTCGCGACTGAAATTGTAAACGAGCACATTTTCAAGCTTTGGAAGACGAGACCCATGACAGCGCGCATCATTAGCGGGAACGAAATCGCAAAGATCGTACATGCAGAGGTCGCCGAGAAGGTGACCACGTTCAAAGGTGCAAATGGGTACGCGCCTGGATTGGCAGTAGCCCTAGTGGGAGACGATCCAGCTTCACGATCGTATGTCAGGCGAAAGGAAAGGGCTTGCGAAGAGGTCGGAATCGTCACCGAAACGCTAAACGTATCTGCCGACATCAGTGCCCAGGAATTAGCCGGAATCGTCGATGAGTTGAACAACGACGATCGCTATCACGGCATCTTGGTGCAGCTGCCTTTGCCGGACCACATCGATGCCGACGACATCATAAACGGCCTAGACCCACTCAAGGATGTCGATGGACTTCACTCCCAGAACGCTGGTTTGCTGTCGCTGGGTCAACCGCGCTTCGTTCCAGCGACACCGTTGGGAGTGCAGCGGATGTTGATTGAGGAAGGCGTCGAAGTAAACGGAGCGGATGTCGTGATTGTCGGAAGGAGCACGCTTGTGGGCAGGCCGTTGGCGCTGTTACTATCGCAACGGGGCCGAGGAGCAAATGCCACGGTGACAATGTGCCATACCGGAACGCATGATGTCGCGTCGCACACGCTTCGTGCGGACATTCTTGTGGCAGCTGCGGGAGTTCCCGACACCGTTACTGCAGACATGGTCAAGGAAGGCACGGTAGTAATCGATGTCGGAGTTTCACGTGTCGCTGATTCGTCGAGGCGAAGCGGCTTCAGATTGACTGGAGACGTCGACTACGACGCGGTCAAAGAGAAGGCTTCGGCGATTACACCGGTACCGGGCGGCGTGGGACCGATGACGGTTGCGATGCTGCTCGAAAACGTCGTTTTGGCGGCGAAACTCCAGAGCGCGTGACAACCATGCGATCCGAATTGAACTGTCGAGGTTCAGCGCCCATCCTGTGTTCTTGGGGATTGGTATAGAATCGAACACCGACGTAGCGCGCCGTTCGGCGGTGTTGAGATACCCGTTCGCCGCAAGTTCGTGCAACTGGAGTTAAGAAATTCGGGACGATGGACCCAACCGAAAAGCCCAGGATAGCCACGACTGGAGTTGTCGCACCGGCAACACCCAGAATTTCACCCGAACCTAAAAGTACCAACGGCTTCGATCCCTCAAGTTCGCTTTCGCCGTCAAACACCATCGACAACGATGAACTTGTGCGCATGTATCGTCTTATGTTGCTCATTCGCAGGTTCGAAGAGACCTGCGGGCAGCACTATTCACTGGGCAACATCCGCGGGTTCCTGCACCTCTACATCGGGCAGGAAGCGACCGGTATCGGTGCAATAACCCCGCTCGAACCCCGCGACTACATCGTCACTCACTACCGCGATCACGGTCACGCGCTGGCTCGTGGGTTGGACACGAACCGGATCATGGCCGAAATGTTCGGCAAGAAGACTGGATTGAGCAAGGGCAAGGGCGGGTCGATGCATATATTCGATGCCGCCAAGCACTTCATGGGCGGTCACGCAATCGTCGGCGCACAACTTCCTCTGGCCGCAGGTATCGCGTTGGCGCAGCAGTATCTTGATACCGATGTCGTGACGATGGTCTTCTTCGGGGACGGTGCGACAAACCAAGGGACGTTCCACGAGACTCTCAACTTGGCGTCCGTTTGGCAACTGCCAATCATCTTTTTCATGGAGAACAATCTCTACGGCATGGGATCGGCGGTGGGACGCGTCCGCTTGCAGGGTGCTGATTTCAGCGATGTGATGGGCGCATACGATGTCGACACCGTATCCGTGGACGGCATGGATGTAGTAGCGGTACGTGAAGCTACGCAGACGGCAATCGATAAGGTTCGGGCTCAAGGAAGCCCGATTTTTATTGAGGCGAAGACGTTCAGATTCGTGGGTCACTCATTTGCAGACCCCGGCGACCAGTACCGCGAGAGATCCGAAGTGGAAATATGGCGTCGCCGCGACCCATTGGTGACTTATCCGCATCGTCTCCTCGAGTACGGACTGGCCACGCAAGCAGACCTTGATGATTTGTCGGAGAGCGTGGATGCTGAGATCGCCGCGGCGGTAGAGTTCGCCACTAACAGCCCGGAACCGGACCTTTCGGAAGCATTCGACGATGTCTACGCCTAATCAGCGCGAGCAGATCGGTTTACTGCATGGCTGAAATCACCATTCGAGAGGCGATCACGCAGGGTTTGGCAGAAGCCATCGAGACGGATGAGAGGGTCTTCATCATGGGTGAGGACATCGGTGAGTATGGCGGCGCCTATTCAATCACCAAGGGCTTCCTCGAGAAATACGGCGAAAAACGTATCAAGGATACTCCGATATCTGAAGCGGCGTTCGTCGGCGCGGGCATCGGTGCAGCAACTGCTGGTTTGCGCCCCGTTGTCGAACTGATGTCGATGAGCTTCTC